>NZ_DBNGVP010000118.1:0-168885 GCF_057119385.1 Archangium sp.
GCGAAGTATGGCGCGGGGGTGAGCTTCCACAATGGAGCCAATGGCGCCACGCTCGAGAACAATGACATCCACCACCACGTCCTCGCGGGCGAGGACTCCCACGGGGTGATGATCCAGCCCACGGCGCGCAACATCACCGTGCGCAACAATGTCATCCACGACAACTCGGGGGACTCCATCCAGTGCTACAGCGAGGATGGAAGTATGCCCAGCGCGCCAGCGGATGGCATCCTCATCGAGGGCAATGACCTGTACGGCAACTTCGAGCAGGGGCTGGACATCAAGACGTGCACCAACGTCACCGTGCGCCGCAACAAGATGCACCACTCCAAGGGCAACGGCGCCATGGTGGTGCACATGTCGGCGAAGAACATCCTCATCGAGGAGAATGACTTCTACGAATCGGGTCTGGCCATCGGCGTGGGCGGCAACCGCTACGGTCCGCTGCCCTCGGGCATCGTCATCCGCCGCAACCTCATCCGGGACATGAGCACGGCCCGGGGGACGGGGGGCGGGCTGCAGCTGGCCAACTCCCAGGGGACGCAGGTGTACAACAACACCTTCACCCGGCTGCAGACGGCGGCGCTCATCCTCGGCAGCGGGGATGGCGGCCCGACGCAGGACCTGGTGGTGAAGAACAACATCATCGACGCGGCCTCCGCGGTGAAGCTGGGCAGCCAGGCGCCGGGGCTGAAGATGAGCTCCAACCTCTACCGGCCGGGCGCTACCTTCCTGAAGGGCGGCTCCGCCTTGAAGCTGGCGCAGTGGCGCGGCCAGGGCTTCGACGGCAACTCGCTCGAGGGCAATGCCCAGCTCGACCCCACCACGCTGGTGCCCGGGCCGTTGGCCGTGGACCGGGGTGAGAACCTGGGTCTCAAGTTCTGCGGGGCCGGGCCGGACATCGGCGCCGTGGAGACGGGCTGCTAGTCCCCGCTGAAACGGCGGTTCCCCGCTGAAATCGGGCACCCGCTCCCCACGAAGGGGGGCGGGTGCTCGTTCATCACATGACGCTCTCCTCGTCCTGGCGGCGGTGATTCCTCGTGGGGCATACGGCCCTACCCTCTTCCCCGCCTGCTGGGCTTCGAGTCCCAGCTCCCAACGAGGAGAGCGGTATGCACGCGGAGCGTGGTGGAGTCTTCAGGGGAGGGGTGTTGCTGTTGGCCGCGCTGCTCTGGTGGGGATGCCGTGACACTCCCACCCGCCCGAAGTCGGAGGAGCCGCGCCCCGAGACCCCTGGAGGGGAGTGCACTTCCAACTGCAACCCGCCCCCGCAGCCGCTCGATCGCCAGCCGCGGCCCAACCCCATCCTGGCGGAGAACCAGCTCCCGGGAGATCCCCAGTGGCAGAGTGGATTCGCCGCCGACGAGGGGGAGCTCGAGTTCTACACCTCCACCGAGTCCGTGGAAGCGGGCGAGAGCCTCGGCGTCAAGGTCTCCACCCCCACGGAGCGCACCCTCACGGCCACGCTGTACCGGATGGGATATTACGGGGGGGCCAAGGCTCGAAAGGTGTGGAGTGGGGGACCCTGGCGGACGGGGGCGCAGGCGGCGTGCCCGCGCGACGTGGCGAGCGGGCGCATCGAATGTGATTGGAAGGACACCTTCTCCATTCCCATCGATTCCTCGTGGGTCTCCGGCCTCTACGTGCTGAAGCTCACCCGGGAGGATGGGGGCATGCGGTACACGCCCTTCGTCATCCGCGACAAGCGCGCGGCGGAGCTCCTCTACACGCCGAACTTCACCACCTATCAGGCGTACAACACCTGGGGTGGCACGAGCCTCTACTACGATGCCTCCGGGACGACACCGTTTGGCCGTGCACGCGAGGTGTCCTTCAACCGCCCCTACAATGCCGGCAACGGCGCCGGGAAGACGTTCTTCCTCGAGCTCGGCTTCATCCAGCTCCTGGAGCAGCATGGCTATGACGTGACGTATGGGACGCAGCTCGACTTCTTGCGCTTCTCCAACTTCCTGGAGGGGATTGGCGCCTTCATCGGCGCGGCCCAGGACGAGTACTGGCCGGAGCAGGAGAGGGATCAGCTGGACGCCGCGCTCGCGGGCGGGAAGATGAGCCTGGCCTACTTCGGCGGGAATGGCGGGTACTGGCGCGTCCGCTTCCAGCCAGACTCGAAGGGACGTCCGCTGCGCAACATGGCCTGCTACAAGAACGAGCAGAAGCTGGACCCGCAGCCGGGCACCACGGTGCGCTTCCGGGATCCCCCCAACGAGCGCCCGGAGAGCCAGCTCTTCGGGGTGATGTACGAGGGCTGGCAGATCGTCATGTTCCCCCTGGTGGTGGCGGACGACGCGCACTGGCTCTTCGAGGGGACGGGGCTGCGGCGGGGGACGCCGCTGACAGGGCTCGTGGGGTATGAGTACGACAGGCATTTCCCCGAGCTGCCGGGCGCGCCCTCGGGGCTCAACGTCAGCATGAAGAGCCCGGTGGTGAGCGCGGAGGGCGTCCCGTCCTACAGCACGACGGTGGATCGCACCCTGCCCTCGGGGCGGCTGGTCTTCTCCGCGGGCACCATCTACTGGGGGCTCGCCATGAGCCCGGATCCGGAGCTGAGGGATGCCCGCGTCGAGCGCATGACGCTCAACGTACTCGAGCGGGCGCTCGCCCACCGGCGCCCCCCGCGCACGCTGCCCGCGGTGACGGGGCCGGGGCCCGTGAGCTACCCACCGGCCGGCCAGTGGGCCCGAAGCGTGGAGGCCTTCGCCGGGCAGGCCGGTGCACCGGGATTCCAGGATGGCCCCGCGGCGCAGGCCCGCTTCCAGGCGCCCACCGGGCTGGCGGTCACCCCGGCGGGGGAGGTGGTGGTGGCTGACACCGGGAACCATCGCATCCGGCTCATCCAGGCGGATGCGGCACACACGGTCATCACGCTGGCGGGCAACGGGCAGCCCGGCTTCCGGGATGGCCCTGGGGAGCAGGCCATGTTCCGTTCTCCCACGTCGGTGGCGGTGGGGCCGGCGGGGGAGATCTACGTGGCGGACTCCGACAACCACGTCATCCGCCAGCTCCAGCGTGGCGCCACCGGCTGGACGGTGAGCACCGTGGCGGGGCGGGCCTCGCAGGGAGGCTTCGCCGACGGCGCGGGCTCGCAGGCGAAGTTCTTCCGGCCGCTGGCGCTCGCCACGGACGCGGCGGGCAACCTCTACATCGTGGACGAGATGAACAACCGGCTGCGGATGCTCCGCGCCGGCACGCAGGAGGTGGTGACGCTCGCCGGCAGTGGTGGCGCGGGCAGGCAGGACTCGGCGCTGGGCAAGGAGGCCAGCTTCTTCTATCCCACGGCGTTGGCGGCCGGGGAGGACGTCCTGTACATGCTGGATGCGGCCAGCCAGCTGGTGCGCCGCATCTCCCTGAAGCCCCCCTACGCGGTGGACACCCTTGCCGGCAGACAGCGCGGAGGGGTGTTTGGCTTCGCGGATGGCGCGGGGAGCGACGCCCGGTTCCGCGCGCAGCTGGGCATGACGGTGGCCGCCGACGGGGGCGTGGTGGTGGCGGATTCGGGGAACTTCCGCATCCGCAAGCTGCTGCCCGGCGCCCAGGCCAACTCCTGGCGGGTCGTCACCCTCGCCGGCTCGGGCCTGGCGGGGACGCGGCTCGGTCCAGGTGACGTGGCGGAGCTCGCCGCTCCCACGGGGCTCGCCACCGGTGCCGGCGGGCGCATCTACGTGAGCGACTCGTACAACCACGCCATCCGGGTCATCCTCCCGTAGCAGCCACTCGCGAGGGCATGCGGCCTCGGGAGGGCCCGGCCGGGAGCGGGGCCATGAGCCCTCGGGCTGGCGGCGTCTCTCCCGCTCGTGGACAGGCGGGTGCGCGCTGGACAATCTCTCCGGGAAGGAGGCGCGTCATGCCATCATACTCCGAGTTCTCCATGTACATCGCCGCGCATGAGGACGACTGGCAACTCTTCATGGGAGTCAATGCCTACAACGACATCCACAACTCTTCTGGGAAGGTGCTCTTCATCTTCACCACCGCGGGGGATGCGACTAGCGGAAACACCTACTACCAGGCCCGGGAGAACGGCGCCCGGAGCTCCATCAAGTTCGCGGCGGACGCGGCGTCTTCATCGCCCGCCACGCCGGTGTCCGGCACCCGGACCTTCAACGGCCGGAGCATCGCCTACTGGCAGTACAAGAACACGGTCAGCTACTTCCTGCGCCTGCCGGATGGCTTCCCGGATGGCAGCCGCACGGGCAGCCTGCAGCAACTCTACGAGCGGAGGGTGCCGAGGACCACGGCGCTCGACGGTTCGGCTACCTACGAGGGCTGGCAATCCCTGGTCACGACGCTGGATCAACTCATCCGTTTCGAGCTCGGCGGCATCTCCGTCCTCTGGCTCAACACGGCGGACACGGACAGGGCGAGGAATCCGAACGATCACTCGGATCACTACCACTCCACCCTGGCGGCCCAGCAGGCCGTGGCCTCCCTGCGCTGCAACATGGCCCTGTACGTCGACTATGCCTCCTCGGGGATGACGCCCAACGTCTCCACCGCCGAGCTCATCGACAAGTCCGGGACGCTCGCGGCGTACACCAAGGTGATGGATGACGCGGGCTTCACGGACAGGGACTCGTGGGATGACGGGCACGTCGCGTGGTTGAGCAGGAACTACTTCCGCACCGTCACCGTGTGAGCCGCCTCGGGAACTCCGTCCTCGCGGAGGGTCGGGAGAGCCCCCGTGCCAGGGGCTCTCGCTGCTTGAATGCAGCGGCCACATGACGCAGGCTGTCCGCCGCTCTTCCCTTCGACAGGACCTGCCCGCGATGCTGTCCGTACTCCTGGCCGTGCTGCTCTCCCAGGCTCCGACCACGCCCTCCCGTCAGCAGGGCGTTCCCATCGGCCAGGGCAAGACGCTGCCCACCGTGCGCCTCACCGCCCCCTCCGGCGGCTGGACCGTGGACCGCATGCTGCTCGTCGAGGGCACCGTCAGCGACACCACCATCGACCCGGTGGTCATCTCCATCAACGGCGACCGCTACCTGATGCGCACCTTCAGCGGGCGCTTCAAGCGCAAGTTCCCCGCCGCCAGCGGCAAGAACGTCGTCACCCTCATGGCCACCAATCAGGCCGGCACCGCGCGCGCCCAGGCCACCAGCTACGCGCAGATTCCCCCCGTGCCGCTCAAGGCCATCCTCACCAGCGACACCCAGGGCGTCTACACGGACCTCCACATCTACGAGCCCACCCAGGACAGCGTCTCCACCCCCAAGGCGGGCGAGGGCCCGGTGCTCGACTTGAAGAAGATGGCCCACGTCTACTGGGCCGACACCGACAGCCCCAGCGGCGGCACCTTCTACCTCAACGAGCAGGGCGGCTCCTTCGACGATCCCGCCTACGGGCCCTACCTCTACGTCCACCGCGCGCCCCCCAAGGGCCTCTACCTCATCGCCACCAACTACTGGCCTGGCGGAGACAAGGCCCACACCGTGGCCACCCTCAACGTCGTCCTCTACGAGGGCACTCCCCAGGAGCTGCGCCGCATGGTGCGCATCCCGCTCGCCACCCCCGGCACCACGCGCGTGCTCGCCTGGATCAACGTGCTCGGCGACGGCAAGGCCGAGGTGTACGTGCCCTCGCAGGACCCCGCTCCCAAGGGCCCCGCGTGGCCTCGCAACCTGGACGCGGCCGTCAAGACGCTCACCAGTGGCGGCGTGGACTCGGAAGGCTGAGGCTCCCGGCTCGCCATGAGTGCGCTGTTCCTGCTCCTGACGCTCGCGGCCACGCCCGCTCCCGCCGAGGCCCTCGAGACGCTGCTGCGGCGCGAGGTGGCCCAGGTGGCGCTCGCCCAGGTGCGCCGCATGGACCCGGCCTGGCACCCCGACCAGCGCGACTGCGCCGGCCTGGTGCGCTTCGCCTTCCGGGGCGCGTACCGGCGCTTCCGCCCCGAGCGGCTCGCCTCGCCCCTGTGGCTCGACGACAAGGGCCGGCCCGGTGACTTCGCCGATGCCGAGACGCTGCTGGCGCACAGCTTCGTGCCGCTCGGCCGCGACGAGGCCACGCGCGAGTCGCTGCGCACCGGCGACCTCTTGGCCTTCCGCCAGGAGCGCGATGCCGGCCCCCTCTTCCACCTGATGCTCGTGGTGCGCCCCGAGGACAAGGCGCACGCCCCCACGCGCATCGTCTACCACCCGGGCGACAAGGGGGCCGCGGTGCGCACCGGCGTCCTCCAGTCGCTCGTCACCGAGGCTCCGCTGGAGTGGCGCCCGGTGCCCCAGAACACCGCCTTCCTCGGCTTCTTCCGCTTCAAGGAGTGGATGCGATGAACCCTCCCTCTCCCGCGCCGGGTGCACCGCCCCCGGCCCCCTCGGGTCCTCCCAAGGCCCTCCTCGTGGGCATCGGCGTCGCCGTGCTCGTCGTGGTGGCCGTGGCCGCCTTCTTCATCGGCCGTGGCACCTCGGGGGGTCCGGCGAAGGGGCCGGATGGCCAGGTCTCCTCCGGGCCCTCGGGCACGTCCGGCTCCGGCCAGGGCTCGGTGCTGCAGGCCCTGCCTCCCGCGCCCGGCAAGCCGGGACAGATGCAGGTGCCCACCGAGCCCGTGCGTCCGGCCTTCTGGGTGGACGTCTATGCGCCGGGCAAGGTGCGTGAAGCGCTCGCGGGCAACGCGTGGGTGAAGGAGCAGATCCAGAAGCCGCTCGGCAAGGGCTTCGTGGGCGGGTGGGCCGCGTTCCTCGACACCCGGGGCGAGGACCTGGGGGGCGGCTTCCAGGGCGCCGTGTTCGACGTCATGGCCGGACAGCTCCTGGCCGCGCCGTTCCGCATGGTGTGGTTCTCCGGGGAGAACCGCGCGGGCACGCCCGCCCTCATCGTCCCCGAGCCGGGCAACGCCACCATGGCGGCCTTCGACTCGATGAGCCAGGTGGTGCGCCGCAACGAACTGGTGGCCGCGGCGTGTCCGGGCGGGGAGGGCGAGGCGCCCTCGGAGGGCTTCACGTTGCAGCGCTGGCTCATCGCCGAGCAGTCGCTGTGGGCCGCGCGCACGGACGACAAGCTGGTGTTCGGCCGGCACCCGGCGGTGGTGCTCCAGGGCCTGTGCGAGGGGCACCTGGACCTCGAGGCGCCCCAGGGCGTGGACGTGGAGCTGGGCTTCGCTCCCGAGCCGCTCGGCCGCGAGGCGCAGCTGCTCACGCACATCATGGGCGTGGCCAACGGCATCCGGCTGCAGTTCGCCGTGGACGGCAAGCGGCTCGTGGGCCGGGGCATCTCCGGGCCCGTGGCGGACGAGCCCCGGCTGGACAGCGCGCCGCTCTCGGACGAGCTGCTGAAGCTCATCCCCGAGGAGACGCCGGTGCTGCTCGCGCTCCAGCTCAAGCTGCCCGAGCAGTTGGACAAGGACACGCTCAAGGCCTTCTGGTCCGGCAAGGGCGCCGCGGTGCCGCTGCGCACGCGTCAGGTGGCGATGGTGTGGACGCCTCGGGGAGATTCCTCGCTGCCCACCGAGGTGGCGCTGCTGTGGGGCCGGCCCGAGGACGCGGCCGCGCTGGGGCAGCTCTTCTCCGGGCCCAACACGATGGAGTCCGCCACGCTGTGCGGACACCACGTGCTGGCCTCCACGCCGGACGTGCTCGCGCGGCTGCGCAAGGCGTGCGAGGGAAAGGGGCCCAACCTGCTCAACGCGGCGGCGCCGGTGGTGCAGGGGCTGCGCGCGCCGGGCTCGGTGTCCTTCGGCGTCAACACCGGGCGGCTGCTCGGCATGTTGATGGCGGATGGGTACTGGTCGCAGGTGACGCAGGCGGATTCGAGCAAGCCGCGGCCGAGCGCGGCCCCTCCGGAGATCGAGGCGGCGCGGCGTGAGCTGGAGACGCTGCCCTACGTGGGGCTGCGCGGCACGGTGGATGGCAACAGGCTGGTTCCGGGAGGGTTTGGTTCATGAGGTACTCCGCTCGCATCGCGGTGCTGGCCGCGCTGGTGTGCGCTGGCGTGGCGGCGGCCAGGCCGCTCTACATCACCGTTCCCCGTGCCTACGGCAGCAGTGAGCCCGTGGCCGTGGATGTGGCCTTCGAGAACAAGGGGCCCGTGGAGCTGCGGGTGCTCAAGCCCGCGGACACGGACGCCTTCATCCGCGCGCAGGGGGACCTCCGGCGCGCCTGGCAGGCTCCGCCCACCACGGCGAACCCCGGCAACGCGCTCAGCCGCGGCCTCAACGCGGCGCACTCGCCGGGCTCGTTCCTGCTGTTCGCTCTGAACGAGGACTTCCGCAAGGCCGTGGCGCCGGGCCTGCCCGCGCGTCCGCCTCCGCCGCCGGGCCGTCCGCTCGCCCGCGTGTCCGAGGGTGCCGAGAAGCTCGTGGGCGTGCCCGCCGGTTTCTCCGTGGTGCGCAGCCAGTGGTTGAACCTGGACCTCGGCGGCTCCGAGCGCGAGTTCAGCGTCCCGGGCTTCGACACCTCGTACTACAGCGGTGGCTTCGAGGAGCGCCGCGTGACGCTCCCGCCGCTGCCGGTGGGCACGTACATCCTCCAGCTCGTCCAGGGCCGCGTGGAGGGACAGGTGGTGCTCGTCGTCACGGATCTCACCGTGCAGCTCAAGCAGACGGACGGGCAGGTGCTGGTGCGTGTGGCGGGGAGGGATCAGAAGCCGCGCGCCGGTGCGCAGGTGCAGGTGTATCTGGGCTCGGGCAAGGGGCCCGCGGGCACCACGGACGACAAGGGCGAGGTGACGCTGGCCGTGCAGGAGCCGCGCCTCATCGCCACGGCGACGGCGGGTGGGGACACGGCCATCGTGGACACGGACTTCTACTCGTCGCTGGCGGTGGCGCCGGACGTGTTCATCTACAGCGATCGGCCCATCTACAAGCCGGGCGATGAGGTGAGGTTCCGCGGCCTGGTGCGCCAGCCGGACAGCTTCCTCGCGCGCCTCTTCACGCCGCGCCGGCGCGACGTGGCGGTGAAGCTCGTGTCGGCCGAGGGCCGCGAGATTCGCACGAGCGCGAAGGTGGACGAGTTCGGCGGCTTCAACGGCACGCTGAAGGTACCGGCGGACCTGGGCACGGGCGTGCTGCGCGTGATGGCCGAGCTGGACACGCAGCCGTACCAGGGCGAGGCGCGCGTGCAGGACTACGTGAAGCCCACCTTCTACCTGGAGCTGCAGCCGGAGAAGGAGACGGTGGTGCCGGGCGAGACGCTGCGGGCCACCGTGAGGGCGCGGCGGTACGCGGGTGGAGTGCCTCCGGGAGCGAAGTACGAGGTGTTCCTCTACCGCTCGCTGCTGGATGCGCCGGCCTGGGTGGATGACGCGGGGCTGGGCGGGCAGGGGAGCGCGGTGACGTACGGGAGCGCCTCGACGTCGGAGGGCCGGTTGAGCGTCCCGGAGCGCCTGTTCTCCACGGTGGCCGAGCGCGGCGCGGAAGAGGACCCGTGGGCGAGCGCCGCGACGTTCGACGCCAACGGTGATGGGCAGATCGAGATCGCGGTGCCCGCGCTCAAGCCGGGCGAGGAGCGGCTGCCGTACCGCTACACGCTCACCGTGCGCGCGCGGGATGATCAACAGACGTTCGCCAACGCGAGCGCCGCCTTCTTCCTCTCGAAGGTGGAGGTGCTGGGCAGCACGCGCTACTCGGCGGCGGTGGTGAAGAAGGGCACCGAGGCCACGCTGGGCATCCGCGCCACCACGCTCTCCGGCAAGCCCTACGGCGCCACGCCGGGCGAGGTGGAGTTCGTGCTGCGCAAGGCGGATGGCGGCGAGAAGAGCCTCGGCAAGAAGGGCTTCACCACGGCGGCGGATGGCACGTACCGCGAGAAGGTGCCCACCTCGGACGCGGGCGCGGTGGTGGCGCGCGTCACGGTGAAGGACAAGGGCGGCGAGGCCTGGACGGGGGAGGATCAGCTGCTCGTCATTGGCGAGGCCTCGGAGCCGGTGGCGCAGGTGCCCAACCTGACGCTGGCGTCGCTCTCGGGGACGCTGGAGCCGGGAGACACGGCGCAGCTCGTGGCGCTGCTGCCGGACAGCTGGGGCCCGGGGGGCTCGGACGAGGGCCCGGTGTGGGTGACGCTCACGGGCTCGGGGGTGTACGGCACGCAGCTGGTGCAGCAGAAGGGCCGCACGCTGGTGCACGCCTTCGAGGTGGAGAAGCGCTTCGGCAGCGCGGTGTATGCCTCGGTGGCGTACCCGACGGCCTCGGGCCGCTGGGAGGAGCGCACGGTGGGCTTCCGTGTCATCCCCTCGGAGCGGACGCTCTCCGTCTCGTTGCAGCCCCGGCGGGCCGAGGCCACGCCGCTCACCGAGCAGGTCATCGACGTGCGGGTGGTGGACCACGAGGGCCAGGGCGTGGTGGCGCAGCTGTCGGTGGGCGTGGTGGACAAGGCCGTCTACGCCATCCAGAACGAGTTCCGCCCGAAGGTGCTGGACTTCTTCTACCCGGTGGGCCGCAACAACGTGGCCACCTTCTTCTCGGCCGAGTTCCAGGGCTACGGCTATGGCGAGGCCCTGGCGCGGAAGATGGCGGGGCTGCCGGACCATGCCTTCGCCTCCATCAAGCCGCCCACGCGGCAGGCGAAGGACCTGGATCGGGACACGGCGTACTGGAGCCCCACGGTGGTCACGGACCGGGACGGGCGGGCGACGCTGCGCTTCAAGCTGCCGTCCAACCAGACGCTGTGGGTGGTGACGGGCGTGGCGGCGGACACCGCGGGCCGCTTCGGCGAGTCCACGGCCGAGTTCGCCACGCGCGGAGGGCTCAACCTGTACGCCGCGCTGCCGCAGTTCCTCCGCCAGGGCGATGAGGCCCTCGCGTCGGTGCGCCTGTCCGCAGGCGAGCTGTCCAAGGGCAGCCAGTTGCTGGACGTGCGGCTCGCGGCGGCGGGGGTGCTCGAGTCCTCCGAGGCGACGCAGAAGGTGGAGCTGGGCCAGGGCGGCGAGCAGGTGCTGCCCATCACGCTGAAGACGAAGGGCCCGGGCTTGGCCGAGCTGGCGGTGGAGGTGACGGGAGGCAAGGAGCCGCTGCGAGACAGGCGCACGGTGGCGGTGCGGCCGGCGGTGCTGGAGGAGCCGGTGAAGGTGTCTCAGTGGGGCGGCGGCTCGCTGGCCCTGCCCGCGGCGCGGAGCGCGACGCTGTCCGAGGTGCAGCTGGTGTTGCAGCCCTCGCTGGTGGACGCGGCGCTGTCCAACGTGCGCGAGCTGCTCACGTACCCGTACGGGTGCCTGGAGCAGCTGGTGTCCACCACGGTGCCCAACGTGGCGCTGTACCAGACGTTGAAGAAGGCGGGCGCGCTGGAGTCGCTCGACACGGACAGCCAGTCGCTGCTGGCCGAGGCGCGCAGCCGCTCGGTGCAGGGGACGGCGCGCATCCTGGAGATGTCCGTGCGCGGGGGCGGCTTCACCTGGTTCAGCGGCTACAGCACGCCGGATGTGCCCATGACGCTCATCGCCCTGGACGGGCTGGCGTACGCGGTGGAGGCGGGGCTGGTGGACCGGAATGATCCGCGCATCACCGAGAGCATGCGCTGGCTGGAGGCCCAGGAGGGGCTGCCCTTCGAGTGGGACGCCACGCGGGCCTGGGTGCTGGCGCGGCTGGACGGGGAGCGGCAGGCGGCCCGGGTGCGCGCGCTGGTGCAGGCCGCGCAGCCGGGAGACCTGTACCCGCTGGCGCTGGCGGTGCTGGCCGCGGAGAAGTCGGGCGTGATGAAGGAGCCCGCGTTGAAGGACCGCATCGACGAGCTGGTGGCCCGGAGCAACGAGGGCTTCGTCTCGCTGGCGAACCTGCCCGCGCCGAGCGAGGCCCTGTGGCGCTATCCGCTGCGCCGGGTGGGCCTCACCGCCGTGCTCGGGCACGCGGCGTCCTTCGGGAAGATGGACGTGGACAAGGCGCGCCGGAGGCTGCTGGAGGCGCTGACGGAGCCGGGGCTGTCCACGTTCGACCGGAGCACGGCGCTGCTGCACTCGATGTGGCTGATCGAGCGCGACGCGAAGGAGTTCCGCAAGCTGGCGCCGCCGGAGGTGAAGGGAGCGAAGGGCCCGGTGCGCTTCACGCCACGAGGCATGGGGCTGGTGGCGACGCTGGAGCCGGGGACGCGCTCGGTGGACGTGGCGGACTTCGCGGGCGTGGCGACGCTGCGGGCCACGGCGGCCACGCCACTGGCGGAGGTGAAGCCGGTGGCCGAGGGCATGAGCCTCCAGCGCGCCTACTACGTGCTGCGCGAGGGCGGGCGGGTGAAGCTCGAGCCGGGCGTCAGCGTCAGCCAGGGCGAAGAGGTGTACGTGGAGCTGACGCTGGATGCGCGCGGTGAGAACCGGAACCGCTCGGCGTACTACGTGGTGGAGGACGCGGTGCCGGCGGGCTTCGTGCCGCTGGTGGAGGACAAGGAGTTCCGCGGTCCGCCGCACGCGCTGCCGTTGGCGCCCGAGGCCCTCAAGCGCCGCTCGCTGAGCCCCGAGCGGGCCACGTTCTTCTTCGAGGAGCCGGCGTGGTGGAGCGACAGTCCGCGCACGGTGGGGTACGTGATGCGGGCGCAGTTCGCGGGCACGTTCTCCGCGCCGCCGGCCTTCATCGAGGACATGTACGTGACGAGCATCCGCGGACGCACGGGAGCGGACGTGCTGAAGGTGGCGCCGTCGCAGAGCAGCACGGGCGACGTGGGCCCGGGCGGGTGGTGAAGCGGTGATGGGGTGGGCCGCCGTGACGGTCGCCGTGCTGGCGGCCACCCCTGTCTTCCTCACGAGGGGAGACGTGACGCCCGAGGCGGAGCTGCGCGCCGAGGCCGAGTCCACGTGGAAGGCGCTGGAGGCGCGCTACGTGGCCGAGGCCGGGGGCACTCCGGGTCGGGCGCCGGTGAACATCTGGCTGCGCCGGGGCGAGGGGATGTTGCCCTCGCGCAACGGGCAGGGGCGGCCGGGAATGGTGGAGCTGCGGCAGGGCACGCCCGGGGTGCTGGACGAGCGGTTGCGCGTGGCGCTGCGGCACGAGCTGGCGCACCAACTGCTGTGGTGGGCGTGCCCGGCCTCGGCGGAGGACCGGCTGTTCCACGAGGCCTTCGCGCTGGCGGTGAGCGGAGAGCTGGCCGAGTGGCGGGAGGCGCCCTACCAGTCGCTGGCGAGCGCCTCGGCGGAGCTGGCGCGCAACCCGGACGTGGACACGCCGCGAGCCCGGCGGGCCCTGGCGCGCGTGCTGAACGAGGACACGGGCTTTCCGAAGGCCCTGACGCGCCGGTTGCGGCAATGCCAGGACGGGGCCCGCTGGGCGGTGCCGCTGTCGGTGGACGAGCTGGCCGGGGTGGCGGTGCAGGCAGCGGCCTCGGCCACGGTGGTGCTCAGCCGCCACTCGGGAGAGCTGCTGTTCTCCGAGGGGGACATCCGTACGGCGATGCCCTTCGGCTCGACGCTGAAGCCCTTCGTTGTGGCTGGGAGCGCGGCACCGCCGCCGGTGCTGTCTCCGCGAGCGGAGGTACCCGAGTGGGTGTGCGGCGAGCGGCTGCCCGGGAAGGTGGATGCGAAGACGGCGCTGGTGCGCTCGTGTAACGGGTACTTCCTGGACTGGGAGGGGCAGGGGAGCGCGCCGAGGGCCTTCGGTCCCTGGGGCGCGGTGCTGACCGCGGTGGGCCTGTCGGGCGAGCCCCTGGACATGGCGGACGCCATCGGACTGCGCGCGACGCTGCGCCTCTCTCCGTGGGGGCTGGCCCAGGCGTACCGGCTGCTGGCCGAAGCGCGGCCGGATCTGATGGAGGTGCTCGCGGGCAGCGCGGCACGTGGGACGCTGTCCGAGCTGCCGGCATCGAAGGCCTACGCGGGCGTGGCGGCGAAGACGGGGACGGTGCGGGACGCGCGGAGCCGGCCGCTGCTCGGGTGGATCGTCGCGGTGGACGAGGACCTGGTGGCGGTGGTGGCGCGGCCGGGGAAGATGCCGCGCGCCTTCGCGGACGAGGTGCCCGAGGTACTGGCGAAGGTGCGCAAGAAGCGGAGCGGGCTGGAGGCCGCGCGGGTGCAGGTGCTGGGACTGGTGCAGCCGGAAGTCATCGAGGCCCGGTGCCAGGGCGCCGGTTTCTTCCTGGAGCAGGGCACGCCGAGAGCGGTCCCCGAGGGCTTCACGAAGCTGGAGCCGCTCGCGGCGAAGGGGGCGGCGGTGTGCCTCGGGAGCCCGTGGCGCGTGCGTTTCCCGGACGCGCCCACCGGCCGCGACTACGCTGGTATCTTCACGAAATCTCCGCCGCCGCCCTACAAGCCGCCCGCTGGAGTGCCCATCAACCCGAATGCCCTCAAGGCGCGGAGGGGCTCGGACTTCCTGTTCCGCACCACACGGCTGCAATACACGGCGGGAGTGGTGGCAGCGGAGGACGCATCGTTGAAGGGCGAGGCGAGGGTGGCACTGGCGCGAGTGGTGGCGCACAACGAGCGATACGCCCACAGCCGCCACCCGAGCCGGCCGGTCTGCGACACCACGCACTGCCAGACGTTCCTCGGGACCGTGCGCGTGCAGCCGGAGGAGGAGCGAGCGCTCGCGGCACAGCCTTTGCGTTGGCGCGAGTGGCTGCCGTTCTCACAAGGAGGCCAGGAGCCGTGGAGTGAGACACGTCCACGCGGGCAGGTGGAATCGCTCCTGGGCCAGGGAGTGACGGCGGTGCGCTTCGCGGAAGGACGCGTGCACTACCTGCGCACGGGACGGGAGGGGGGCGCGATGTTCGACGTCGCTGAATCGCAGCCGTGCGAGCTTCTGCGTTCCGCGCTGAAGCTCCCCGCCTGTCCGCGCACCGCGCACTTCGGAGACAGGGAGGTCTATTTCGAGGGACGGGGCCAGGGTCACGGAGAGGGGCTCGACGTGGAGGCAGCGAAGGCGAGCGGCCTCGATGCCGGGCGAATCCTCGAGCGCGCCTACGCCAGGTGAGGCAACCCGTTCGGCGGGCGAGCCACGGAACCGGGGCAGGCTCACAGGCCGTTTTCATCCCTCGTGGAGACAACGTTTGAGACTCTGAATAGAGTACAAGAGATCCTCTCGGACAGGGTCGTTTATAGGAAGCTCATTTCCGGGTTGGGCAAAGAATGTCTCAGCGCTCTGTAGAATGGATTTGCAGAGTTCTGTGGACCCGGCTTCGCTAAGTTCTGTCGTTCCGCAACGAACTGAGAGATGCCCACGCTTGGACTTCTTGAACCAAACGGAGAAAGAGGAGTCCGCTCCGACGAACTTGTACTCAGACTGAGCTCCGTTCAATAGCGTCTCCAATCCATAGAGAAGTTCCTTGATGGCGACGGCCAGCATCATTGCCTGATCTGGGGTCTTCCCACGCGACGTGCAGGTTCCTTTTTCTCCCGTGAAAGTCATGTGACCAAGATCAAATCCTGATCGCTCTGAGGTCATCTGCTCGTCGACCCATTCACACTGGAATGCGACCATTTCATCCGCCTCCCTTGATAGGAAACATGGTGATGACCCGATTCGCATCATCCGAGTCCACCACAACTTGAACCAGCTCTCTCCTCCCATTGATTTTTATCTTCATCTGGAAGGATTGGATACGGTCGCCGGGCCGTGAGATGCGAGTTCCATGTTCGACAATCTCCTCGGCTGCCTTCGCCAGTTGCTGGCGGGTTGTTCCCGGCGCAAAGAGATCACCCGGGCCCTTCGGGTGATTGCCTGAAATGTGCCTGGCCTCAATATGCTGCCAGCCCTCCTTCAAATTTCCATCCTCAATCCGGGGGGGCGTTCTCTGGGGTGACCTCGAGTTCTTCGCCGAGGTCTCGCCGACTTTCTGGAGGATGATGGCCGTCCCCGGCCCACCCCGCAGAACAGTGGCCACCTTGCCGACGGGCACCACCACGCGTTCCACCATCAGCAGGCCCTCGGCCGAGAGGGACAGCACCGGCACGGTGGCCTCCAGCCCGCCCAACGTCCGCGTCAACGTGCTGGTGGTGCCCCCAGCCGTGCCAAACGTGACAATGAGATTGGTCAGCAGCTTGGATGTCGCCTTCACCTGCTCGCCTCGAGTCATGTACCGGAAACGCTCGAGGTACTCGGGCGAGGAGGCGATGAGGGCCGCGACTCCCGCCGGGAGGTGTCGCAGCGAAGCGATGCTGTCCGACGGGTGGGAGAGCAGTTGGCCCATGGCGTGGTACAGATCGACGAAAGCCTCCTCCGCGCCATCCAGCGAGCGGCCGATGTAGTCGGCGTCGTCGTACACCTCGGCCAGCCCGGGTCCTTCCATGTCGGGGCGCAGTTGCGCATCCGCCTGCCGGAAGACCCACCCGCTGGCGGTGTAGAAGCGGCCCAGCTCGAAGGAGCCAGCGCGAAAGGCTTCCTCCTTCCACTCCACCGGCCCCACCTTCTGCTGCGTGCGTCCGTTGAGCGTCCAGGCCAGGTAGCCATCCGGCCGCAGCACGGCCACGCTCTTGAAGCGCTCCACGCGGCGCAGCAGCTTCTCGCGGGAGACATCCCCTTCCTCCAGCACCTCACGCAGCAGGTGACAGACGGCCATTCGTGGCGGGAACGAGCCTGGCGTCACGGGCTTGTTCATCAGCACCGTCAGCACCCGGGCCGCCTCCTGGGGCGTGAGGGGCACGCCTCGCGGGGGTAAGTCGTTGAAGTTGTCCAGACCCGAGAGCAGCAGCAGTTCCTCGAAGGCGTCCACCCGCACCGCACCGCTGGCCACCGCGCGCACGGCCATCTCCGCCGGGCTCACCATGGCCACCTCCGTGCCCCGAGTGTGGTCACCCCGCAGCTCACCTGCCAATGAGGGGCCGTGCACACCAAGGGGGGTGTTCTCCAGGAATGCGCCGCGCCCCACGGGAGATGTCACCGTGGCGCAGCCCGTGGCCAGCAGGACGCCGCAAAATAGCAAGGCCGCCCGGTTGCGCGCCGTCTCAGCGGGCATGGTCCACTCCCAGGTTCACGGAAG
This sequence comes from Archangium sp., assembly GCF_057119385.1. Taxonomy (NCBI): domain Bacteria; kingdom Pseudomonadati; phylum Myxococcota; class Myxococcia; order Myxococcales; family Archangiaceae; genus Archangium; species Archangium sp. Next base: position 16,833 of record NZ_DBNGVP010000118.1, read on the forward strand.
CGAAGGCGCCCGGGCCCGGCCCTTCCGCCCCGCCGCCCGGTAACAGCACCAGTCCGGAGGCCTCCACGCGCGTGAGGTAGTGCCATCTCCCCGCCAGTGAGGCAGGGAGCGGTGGCTTCATCGCACCGGCAGGCGGGTCATCAGGCCGTTCCGCCTGGGAGGGCAGCAGCAACACCAGCAGTGTTGGCGTCATGAGGGCCTCCGGTGGAGACATCCCATGATACGCACTTGGAAGACGCGCCCTGGTACTTGCTTGTGAACCGGGAGGTCTCGTTCGAGGAGCGGGGCCAGGGACACGGCGAGGGCCTGGACGTGGAGGTGGCGAAGGCGAGCGGCCTCGATGCCGGGCGGATCCTCGAGCGCGCCTACGCCAGGTGAGGCAACCCGTTCAGCTGCGCCACCCACTGGAGGATGTCCGCGGGCTGGTGGGCGATGGAGTCCGGGCCCGCGCGCGTGAGGACGTCGAGGGCCTCGAACCCCCACGACACGGACAGCACGCGCAGCTTCGTCTTCCTGCAGGCCACCACGTCCCGCTCCTCATCCCCGACGTACAGCACCTGCTCGGGAGTCAGCCCGTACGTCTTCAGGTACCGGGAGATGACCTTGTCCTTGCCGAACAGGTTGCTGGAGCAGTGCACGCGCTGGACAACAGCCTCCATGCCGTTCCTGGCCAGGAACCGCTGGATGTTCTCGGCATCGTTCGTCGAGATGATGCCGACCGCGAGGCCGTGGCGGTGGAGCGTCTGGAGCACGGGGAGCATGCCGTCGAAGGCCACCAACGAGCCCATGACGTTCTTGTAGCTCCGGGCGACCTCCACCATCACCGAGGGCAGCTTGTAGAGCGGGACGCCCATCTTGCGGCACCTCTCCGGGATGGAGAGCCTGCTCAAGACGGGGATGTCCGCTTCGACCATCGGGTGGAACCGATGCTTCTGCGCCACCTGGTTGTACGCGGCGATGACCACGGACCTCGAGTTGGCGATGGTGCCGTCGAAGTCGAACACCACGTGGGTGATCACGACGCGGGCCTCAGTGCGGCGGCTTGAACGTCCCGGGCCGGGACGCCGCGGCCTGCTGCACGGCCTGCTCGAAGTCTTCCCGGCTGGTGTACGTGTTGATGCCGCCCAGCTTGAGGCTGGCCAGCGACACGCCCATCAGCACCACCTTCGAGCCGAACAGCACGCTCAGCGAGTTGAGCTTCGGCGCGAGCGGGATGGCGCGCTCCGTCATGATGGTCCGCGCCTCGGTGGCGTAGAGCTCCATCTCCTCCCAGTCGTGGAAGACGTCCGTCTTCGTCTGGGTGGAGACGATTCCCTCGATGCTCATCATGGCGAGGTGGGCCAGGTGGGCGTCGTACATCGCTCCCTGGAACCGCGTCACGATGACGTGGGGGGCGGGCTGCCATAGCCGCAGCTCCCCGTTCGGGGTGGTCCAGGTCTTGGTTCCATTCACGACCGAGTGCGCGAGCATGCGGGGCGAGTTACGGCAGCCGACGGCCGGAAGCAAGGACTGACGCTTCCCAGCCGCCGATGTGTGCTGGGGTAGGGGGTCCAACGTCGAGCATAGGTCATTGGCGCGCGGAGTGCTCCCCCTCTCGAGGAAGAGGTCGTCTCGTGGCACGGAGAGGCTCCGAGCGGAGCCTCCCAGGCGGCGAACAAGGCGGGCAGCTCCCCGGTGCGCGGAGGGGAAGACCCTCACCCTGGCCCTCTCAGAGGGAGAGGGGATGTCGGGAGTGCTGTGAATGGGTGCTGCCCCCTGTAGGGTTGACGCTCCATGAGCCACTCTGACGCGGCTGCCTGGCAGCTCCCCTGGCGCGGGCTGGGCCTCAGCAGCAACCTCGACGCGGCGGACCAGCCGCACCCCTACCGGCTGCTCGCCGAGTCGCCCGGCCTCTTCGACTACGTCGAGTACAGCGCCCCCCTGTCGCTCGACGAGACGCGTCGGCACGCCTCGCTCTTCCCCGAGATGTGGGAGCGCCGCGCCGACGTGCCGGTGCTCTTCCACCCCGTGCACCTCAACCTCTACGGCCCCGAGCTGGAGCCCGTGAAGGCACTCGCGGACCTGGACGCGCACGCGCGAGCCGTGGGCAGCGCCTGGGTGGGCAACGACATCGGCTGGTGGCACGCGGGCGGGCAGCCCTTCCCGGGCTACCTCTACTTCACGCCTCCCTTCACCGAGGCCGGCGTCCGCGACAGCGTGGCCCACGCGCTCCACGTCCAGTCGCACCTGTCCGTGCCGCTCGCGCTGGAGAACCCCGCCGCCTTCGCGAAGCGCGGCGAGCTGCACGTGCTGGACTTCATGGCCCGCGTGCACGCGCGCACCGGTCTGCCGCTGCTGATCGATCTGGGACACCTGCTCAGCTACCAGCTCGCCGCCGGGCTGCCGTTGGAGACGGGGCTCGACGGCTTCCCGTTGGACAAGGTGATCGAAATCCACCTCGCGGGCGGTGTCATCACGCGGCGCAACGGGCGGGGCTACTACGTGGATGACCACACCCAGCCCGTGCGCGAGGAGCTCTTCGGCCTGCTGGAGTCGCTGTTGCCGCGCTGCCCCTCGCTGCGCGCCGTCACCTTCGAGGGAGACGGACACCCCTCCGAGGTGGCCGCCCTCACGCTGCGCCGCCTGCGCAAGCTGGTGCCCGCCGCGCGGAAGCCACCGCTCGCGCTCACGCCGGTGAAGGAGCCCGCGCCGGCCCTCACCCGCGAGAGCGAGCCGTGGTCCCTCTACGACATCGGCTACGGCGTGAAGGTGGAGACGGGGAGCGACGGGGAGGGCGCCCGGGCGGAGACGGACTTCCGCCTCGCGGTGGTGGCGGAGACGCTGGACCGGGACTGGCCGGTATCGCGGCTGTTGCTCGCGGGCACGCGGGAGGGGTTGCGCGCCTTCACCGCCTCCAAGGAGTTCCGCGAGCTCTTCGAGGGCCTGGGCCGCTCGCCGGGGCATGCCTTCGCGTCCTGGGCGCGGCGCCAGTTGCGCGAGCATCCGGACGAGGGCGCCGCGGCGGCGGTCACGTTCGAGACCTTCCTGCCCAACGCCTTCATGACGCGGCCCGCACCGGCGCCCGGCCCGGGGCAGGTGGGGCTGGCCGAGGACGTGCGCGTGGGCTCCTTCCCGGTGGAGCTCACGGAGCTCGTCTTCGCCGCGAAGTCCCTGCGCCGTCACCTCACGGGGCGGGCGTGGGCGTGCGAGGTGCTGGACGTGAGTGGCCTCGAGTCGCTCGCGCAGGTGGCGCGGCGTCCGGCTCCGGGCCCGTGGACCTTCGTCGTACGGCGCAGGGGCAGGGGACTGGAGGTGCTCCCGGTGGCGCCCTCGCTGTTGCAGGCGGTGCGCTCGCTCGCGCAGGCGCCCCGGGCGGTGGAGGAGCTTCCCGCCGCGGTGCTGGCGGAGGGCAGGGCCCTGGGCGTGTTGCGCCGGGGCTGAGCCGCGCGGGTTGGCTCAGGGGCAGGGGCCGCAGTCCTTGCCGCAGTTGTCGAACGTCTCGCCCGTGCCGCACTTCTCCGTCACCTGACAGACGCCATCCCCGCACGTGTAGATGTCCGAGCGGAGCAGCCGCGTGGTGATGGCCGGGTAGGTGATGCCGTCGTAGGTGCAGGACACGTAGAAGCGCCGCGAGGCATCCAGGGTGCAGAACCTCGCGCAGTCCAGTTCGACGCGCAGGAGGGGAGCACACGGCTGCGCCTCCGTGTCGCTCCTGCTGGAGAGGGCGCAGGCGCGTGCGGTGCTCTCCCGCTCGTTGAGCGGGCGCCCGTCGTTGCCGGCGTAGACGCCCTCGGCGTTGAAGACGTTGCCGAAGAAGCAGGCCTCCTTCTCCGAGAACAGCGACAGCTCCCCGTCCGAGGTGGGGATGGCCACGCCCGTGGCGCTCAGGCCCTGCACGGAGATGCGGATGTGGAGCTCGTACTTGTCCACGTGGGCCGCCAGACACGCCGAGATGATGCGTTGCTCGGTCAGCGTGACGGGCGCGCCGTTGCTCCAGTCCGGCGCGAGGCCCAGTGTCCCCGTCCAGCTCCAGCTCCGGCCCGTGGTGGCGGACGTATAGGTGCGGCTCACTCCGGCCGGCACGGCGCAGCGGACCACGTACTTCATCACCGTGTCGTGCAGCTCCGGGTTCGTCTGGAACCAGGCGTCGAACCGGGCCGTGGCCAGTCCGTCGAGGGACAGGCCGTTGAGCGGGAGCCCGTTGAGCGACAGCCCATTGAGGGACAGGCCGTTGAGCGACAGGCCATTGGTGGTGTTCAGGTCCTTGACCGCGTGGGCCCGCCAGGCGAGCGGCTCGGGCCCGGGTTCCGTTTCCATCGGTTCACAGCCGCTCGCGGCCAGCAGCACCACCACGAGCCCCAGTCGACGGACACCTGCGACGAAGTCACCGGTTGGCATGGGCTTCCCCCCAACGGTTGCGATGGGTCCGGGCCTGGGCCCGGGGAGCCTCGAAGGCGTGGTCGCGAGGAAGGTGCGCTCCGATTGGAGAATGGGCTTATGGTTGGAATCAGTAAAGGTGATGGATTCGAGTTCGAGGGAGAGGTGTCGGGGGTCCGACACAAGGCCCGAGGCCGGATTTGTCCGGTTTCAGACGCAGTCTTGCGCGTGCCCACCTTGCTGCGGTAGTTGCGGCTCATGTCGTCACCCCTCGTCGTTGGCATCGCCGGTGGTACCGCTTCCGGCAAGACGACGGTCGCCCGGAAGGTCCGCGATGCACTCGCCGACTGCCGCGTGGCCTTCATCGATCAGGACTCGTATTACCGGGACCTGTCGGACCTGACGCTGGCCGAGCGCCGGGAGGTCAACTTCGACCACCCGGACGCCTTCGACACGGACCTGCTCGTCGAGCACCTGCGCGAGCTGAAGGCGGGCCGGCCCATCCAGAAGCCGGTCTACGACTTCGTGACCTCCACCCGGCAGAAGCACACCGTGCGCGTGGATCCGGGGGACATGATCCTCATCGAGGGCATCCTCGTGCTGCACATGAAGCCGGTGCGCGACGAGATGAACGTGCGCATCTACGTGGACACCGACGATGATCTGCGCATCCTGCGCCGGCTCGAGCGCGACATCCACGAGCGCGGGCGCGACTTCGATCACGTGGTGAGCCAGTACCTGCGCCACGTGCGCCCCATGCACATGGGCTTCGTCGAGCCCTCCAAGCACCACGCGGACATCATCGTCCCCCACGGTGGCAACAACGACATCGCCATCGGGATGCTCGTGGGCGCGCTGCGCGGCCGGCTGGTCCATCCCCCCGTGCAGCGGTAGCGCTCAGCTCCGGCGGCGCAGGAAGTCCCGCATGGGGCCGTGCAGCCGCCGGGCCTGGGTGAGCAGGCTCGCGTGGGTGCTCGGCGCGGGCAACTCGTGGTAGTGCGCCCGCACGCCCGCCGCGCTGAGCAGGTGGTACGTGTCGCGCACCCGGGATGGCGGTGCCAGCGCGTCCTCCGCCGCCGCCACCAGCAGCACCGGCGCCCGCACCCGCGCCAGGCTCTCGGAGACGTCTCCTCCCGCGTAGGCCGTGCACAGCAGCGCCCACGTGTTCGCGTCGAAGCCCTCCGCGAAGGCGTCCGCCTCGGCCTCCAGCGCCTGCTCGGCGGAGGGCCCGTGCACCAGGCGCAGGTACTCCAGGTACTGCTTGCGCAGCGTCCGCTTCGGCCCGTGGCCCGGCGCGTACTGGCCCTCGTGGAAGTCCGGATCCAACCGCAGCAGGTGGCGCGTGAGGCCGAGCCGCTCGCGCAGGGCCTCGGGCAGGGTGCGCGCGGCGCCCAGCACCACCACCGCCGCCGGCAGCTCCGGGAAGAGCGCCGCGAGCCGCAGGGCCACCATCCCTCCGAGCCCCACGCCCACCAGGGCCCGCACGTGCTCCACCTTCATGCCGCGGAGCATGGCCGCCACCGCGCGCGCCATGTCCGTCACCGTCACCGTGGGCAGCGCCGCGCCGTAGGGCACTCCCGCCCGCGCGTCCACCGTCACCGGCGAGGTCGAGCCAAAGGGGCTGCCGAGCAGGTTGGGCACCACCACGTGCTGCGTGCACGTGTCCAGCGGCCGACCCTCGCCGGCGAGCTCCGTGCCCCAGCCCGAGGGCCGGAAGGCCGCCTGCTCCACGGGCTCCAGGGCCCGGTGCGAGTGGGTGAGGTCGTGCAGCAGCACCGCAACATTGTCGCCGGAGCGCTCACCGTAGGCGGACCAGGCGAGCTGGGCCCCGCCCAGAAGGCCGCCCTCCTCTAGAGGAAGAGCAACCGGTAACGCCACGCTGCCGGTGGTCTGGTACACGCGAAGGAGGTCTCATATCACTACGGCCGTCATTTCCAGAGACAGGAGCATCTCCGCGTGAAGCGTTATTTCGGAGTCATCGTCATCATCGCCGGTGTCCTCATCGGTGCGCTGATGACGTACCGCGCCTCGAGTGCCAAGGCGCTGCAGGCCCAGCGTGAGGCGGAGTTCGCCCGCATCCAGAGTGCCTACCTGGAGCGCGTGGGCTGGATGCGCACCAACCCGGACGAGGCCGCGTACCGGCAGGAGCTCGCGCCCTTCTTCAAGACGTACTTCGAGCAGATCAGCGCGCACCAGAACCGCTTCAAGCTGAGCAAGGACTTCGACTCGTACCTCGTCGAGCTCGAGAAGCGCGGCGAGAAGGAGGATCGCGCCGCGGACCGCAAGGCCTACTACGAGTACACGCGCAAGGTGTTCGATCAGATGCGCGAGGGCCGCTACAAGCCGGAGTGGACGGCCACGGACAAGGGCATGCGCCTGGACGTGATCGGCTCGGAGCGGGTGACGGTGCTCAACAGGCCGCAGGTGCGGCTGAAGCTGGCGCTCTGGGGCGCGCACCGCGAGGAGCGCACGGACGGCAAGGTGAAGAAGATGGTCACCAGCGCCTCGTTCAAGACGCAGTGGAAGCTCACCGACGAGCGGGGGAAGCTCATCGGCGAGATGACGGGCGATGACCCGTCCATGAAGATCGACTACCCCGAGCGCTTCATCGCCGAGTTCCCGCCGCAGATGGTGCTGGGCCACTACGACATGGATCTGGTGCCCAGCGAGGTGAAGAAGATGGAGATCACCTTCAACGTGGGCTCGCGCGCGGCGTCGGGCGGCGATGTCACGGCCACCTACGTGTGGAAGCTGGACGTGCCCTCCGAGTGGCGGCTGGGCGCGGGTGAGAAGTGGGAGGGCGCCGAGGTCACCGAGCGCTCCGAGGAGGAGATCGATCCCTCGAAGGCGCAGAAGAAGTAGCCCGGCTGGGACGCTCGGGCGGGTGGCACCGCGGCTTGTTCGGGGTGCCACTCGCCGCCTCCGCTCTTGATTCAGCGCGCTACGGTGCTACTCCTCGCGTGAGGAGGACGCGGCATGCTCGAAGGGCTGAAGCTGGAGGGAGTGGGGCCGAGCCCTCGGATGTCGTTCTCGTTCGCCCCGCGTCTCAACCTGCTGACCGGGGACAATGGCCTCGGCAAGACGTTCGTGCTCGATCTGGCGTGGTGGGCGCTGACTTCTCAAAAATGGGAGTCGCTTACCGCCTTGCCCAGGAAGGACTGGCCGGGAAAGCCCAGGGTCGAGGCCTCGATCGTCAGGGATGACGGCGTTCGTCATCGCTTCTCTCAAACCATTCCGCCTTATCCGATCGATCCGGGTGGCTTCGCAGCCCATCAGGCATTGACCCTCTACGCGCGTGTGGATGGAAGTTTCTCCGTGTGGGATCCCATCCGGAACAACCCACACTGGCAGTCGCGCGTGCAGACGCCATTGCCGGAATATGCGTTCTCACGCGAGGAACTCTGGGACGGCCTGGAGCGGAATGGCCGCGTCGTGTGTAACGGGCTCATCCGCGATTGGGTGTCTTGGCAGCTCAAGAGGTCGGAGTCCTTCGATCGTCTGCGACGTGTCCTACGGGTGCTCTCCTCGGATGATCAGGAGCCTCTGACTCCGGGAGAACCCACGCGCATCGGCATCGACGACGTGCGGGATATTCCCACGCTGGAACTGCCCTACGGCACCGTTCCGCTCACCCACGCATCCGCCGCGGTCAAACGGATCGTGGGGCTGGCCTACCTGCTCGTCTGGGCCTGGGAGGAACACCAACGAGCCGCCGAGCTTTTTCGGGAGGAGACGTCCAAATCCCTCGTGCTGCTCGTGGACGAAGTGGAGGCACACCTTCACCCCCGTTGGCAGCGGCTCATCCTGCCGTCCCTGCTGTCCGTGGCCGGTGAGCTGCGTCCCGACGTCAAGGTGCAGATCCTCGCGGTCACCCACGCGCCGATGTTGCTGGCCTCCGTCGAGCCCCACTTCGACCCGGAGCAGGACGCGCTCTTCATGTTCGACCTCGTCGGAGGCGAGGTGAAGGTCACGCGCGCCGACTGGCGGCCTCGGGGCGATGCCAACGCCTGGCTCACGTCGGAAGTCTTCGACCTCAAGGAACCCCGCTCCGTGGAGGCTGAGGAAGCCATCACCCGCGCGAAGGCCGCCCTCAAGGACCCGCAGCTGCCCATCGAGAAGGTGCGGGAGATCCACAACGAGCTCTACCGGCTGCTCAAGGACACGGATCCCTTCTGGCCTCGCTGGCTGGCCCGTGCGGAGGCCGCGGGGATCGAGCCGTGATCCACGTCGAGCCCCAGCCCGAGCCGCCGGATTTCGACTCCAAGGTCCGTCAGCCGGGCCAGTCCGATCTCGCTTCACCGGACGGTGAACTGCGTCCGCATTGGCAACACTGCGCACTGCAGCTCTGGCACGCCTATCGTGGCGTCTGTGCCTACTCGAGTCTCTACATCCCGCGAGGGACGGGCGCGCGCTCCGTCGATCATCTCCTGCCGAAGTCGAAGCATCGCGATCTGACGTACGAGTGGTCCAACTACCGGCTCGCCTGCCTCCGGATGAATGCACGCAAGAACGCACTGGAGCGCGTGCTCGATCCGTTCGAGGTCCAGGATGGTTGGTTTGCGCTCGAGCTCTCCACGCTTCAGGTCATTCCGGCGGAAGGGCTACCTGAAGACCTGCATCAGCGCGTCGAGGAGACCATTGAGCTGTTGGACCTGAATGACGACGAATTCATCCAGGCCCGGGCCGCCTACTACGAGCTCTTCCAGAGCCGCGAGGTGCAGTTCAGCTACATCCAGAGACACTTCCCTTTCCTGGCCAGGGAGCTCATCCGGCAGGGCATCGTGCGCGAGAGCACCTGAGCCGGACATCTCGGCGCTGCGTCATCCCAGCCGCTCGGACTCCGCGATGAGCTGCCGCACCAGCTCCGCCGCCGGAAGGCCGCGGGAGAGCGCGGCGGCCTGACCCGACCAGAGCGTCATGAAGCGGGGGTCCCCCCGGGCCGCCGCGGCGCTTCGCAGTGCTCCCGTGGCCGCGTGCTGGAGCGGGAAGGGGAGGAGGGTGCCCTCTTCCCGGAATGCCTCCGACAGCGCGTTGGCGAGGCCCCGGGCCGGACGGCCGGACAGGGAGCGGGTGATGACCGTCGAGTCATCCCGGGCCTCCCGGAGCGCGGCCTTGTAGGCGGCCGTGGCGCCCGATTCGGGGCAGGTGAGGAACGCCGTGCCCAGCTGCACGCCGCTCGCCCCGAGCACGCGCGCGGCGGCGATCCCCCTCCCGTCCATGATGCCTCCGCTCGCGATGACCGGGAGGCGCACGGCATCGGCGACCTGGGGCACCAGGGCCATGGTGCCCACCATCCCCGCCTCGAAGGGCTCCGCGAACGTGCCCCGGTGTCCGCCCGCCTCGCTGCCCTGCGCGACCACGGCGTCGACTCCCGCCGCCTCCAGCAGCTTCGCCTCCCGCACGTTCGTCGCCGTCCCGAGGAGCACCACGCCTCGCGCCTTCAGCCGATCGAGTGCCGCGTGCGGTGGAATCCCCAGCGTGAAGCTGAAGATCGGCGCTCCGCTCTCCACCACGGCGTCCACCTGCTCCTCGAAGGGCGGGAACGGCGAGGTGGGGGGCCGCGGCGGCTCGAGCCCGAGCTCCTGGTGGTAGCGCGCCAGCTCGGCCAGCATCCGGCTCGGGTCCGCCGGGGCGGGCGCGGGTTGGGGCGCGAAGAGGTTGATCTGGTAGGGCCGATCGGTCAGCTCGCGCACCCGCCGCGCGAGCCGCACGATGTCCGCGGGCTTCATGTAGGGCGCGCCGATGGAGCCCAGCCCGCCCGCGTTCGACACGGCGGCGACCAGCTCCGGCGTCGTGACGCCCGCCATCGGCGCCTGGATGAGGGGGTGCTCGATCCCGAGCCGCGCCGCGAACTGGCGCCATGCGTGGGTGACGCTCATGACCTGCCTCCAGACTCTCAACTACTCACGACCGCGAAGTGGGAGACGAGCCGGTAGGCCGAGATCGTGCCGAGCTCGTCCAGGAAGTAGAGGTTGAGCTGGGCATCGGCCTGGAGCGCCATCAGGCCCGCGCCGGCCCGCACCTCCGCGAGCACGTTGCCGCTGTCCGGATCCACCGCGCGCACGCGCTCGCCCGGCACCAGCACCACCCCCCGCGAGATGATGGGCTGCAGCGCCTTGGTGAGTTGCTCGCCCGCCGCGCCCACGCGCCAGTCCACCTCGCCCTCGTCGTTCACCCGCGTGGCCGCGCCCAACGCCGACGTCACCAGCACTCCGCCCGGCAGCCTCGCCAGCGCGAAGGGCCCCGGCCCCAGGTGCAGGGTCCGTTGCCACCGTGTCTGGCCGTTCGCATCCAGGCACAGCAGCACGCCTTCGCCCTCCAGCTCCCCGGCCACGTACAGCCGCTTCCCGCTCGGCAGCGGCGCCGAGGGCAGGGCGAGTGACATCTCGTACGTCCACGCCGCCTCGCCCGTGTGCGCGTCCGAGAGCAGCAGCGCGAAGTGCGAGCCCTGTCCCAGGGTGGCCACGAAGCGCCGTCCCCAGGGCACCGGGGCGCCCAGGAAGGGCAGGGAAGCGCTCACCCGGAAGCGCACCTGGCCATCCGAGAGATCCAACCCGTACAGGTACCCCGAGTCCGTCGCCAGCAGCGCCCGGTGGGCGTGGAGGCTCAGGTGGCTGCGCCGCGTGCGCGGAGGCGTCAGGCGCCACATCTCCCGGCCCGTCACCTCGTTGTAGGCCAGGGCGATCCGATCATCCGACAGCGTGAGCAGCAGCCCGTCCTGCCGCAGCAACTGGGGGCCGATGCGCAGCCCATCGTGATCATGCAGCCAGCGTGCGCCCGCGCCCCGGCCCAGGAAGCCGCAGACGCGCACGGCGCTCGCCGCCAGGCTGTAGCCGTCCGTCGAGGCCGCCACGCCGTGCGTCGCCGCCCGCCGCCAGATCTGCTTGCCCGACTTGCGCTCGAAGGCGCACGCCATTTGCGGCGCCGAGTACACCGGCCCCTGGCGTCCCAGCATCAGCCGCCCCTGGTCCGCGTCCGCCAGCTTGCGCTGCACCCACAAGTCATCGAAGCGCAGACGGCGCAGGCGTCCCGGCACCTTCAACGGGCGCGAGGCGGCCGTGGACAGGGCCGTCCGGGCCATCGCCATCCCACTCTCCTCGGGAGGCTGCACCGGCCCGCGCAGGTGCGAGAGCCCCTCCCGGCAGCGCTCGGCCAGCTCCACCAGGTACGGGTTGCCCGCCAGGGCCCGCTCGCGCTCGGACATGGCCACCCCCAGCGCCTGCCCCAGGTGGTACATGGCCTCCACCAGCGCCTGGCCCGTCAGCGGGACGGTGGCCCCGCCCAGCCGCGCCTCGCCCGCCTTCAGGTCCAGCGTCAGCTCCGGACGCACCCCCGCGGGCTCCAGGCCGAAGCGCGGCTCGCCCAGCTCCACCGCCCGCGCCAGGTCCGCCGCCTGCCGCGCCAGCTCCAGCGCCGTCAGGAAGGGCGGCCCCGGCGCGCGCCAGGCCACCGGCCGCTCCGGCAGCGACAGCCACACCTCTCCCGGGCACAGCAGCGACGCCAACGCCGGGCCCTTCTCCTTCGCCGAGCGCCGCAGCACGTCATCCGCGTCGTCCAGCGCGAAGCCGAAGCCGGGCACCCCCGGTGGCGCCACCCGCCGTGTGAAGGGCTCGGGACGCCGCTCCTCCCGGAAGTGGACCGGCTCCTCCAGCTGCTTCAGCGCCCGCTCGAGGGCCTGCTCGGCCGCCCCCGCCAGTCTCCGGGGGGCCACCTTCCGGATGTCGTCCAGGAACCCCTGTCCTCCCACCCGCACCGCCTCCGCCAGTTCCTCCGCGTCCAGCCTCAGCGGTGGGCGCAGCAGCCGGGCCGGCCGCGACAGGCTCGCCACCTGCAGCTCGATGTCCGTTCCTGAACGGCGCAGCACCAGCTCCAGGTGCGCCTCCGTCAGCGACACCTGCGCCAGCCGGCGCCCTCCCGCGTGCAGCCCCGTCACGGCTTCCACGAGCGCCGGCACCGCCTCCACGAGCGGTTCCTCCACCGCTCCGGGCAGCAGATTGACCCCGTCCAGCTCCAGCGAAACGGAATCGTGCGGCGCCTCCGCGGGTTCGCGCTTCCACCGATGTCCGATGCGAAAGCGGATCATCCCTTCCCCATTCGTTGACAACCCAGAATAGCGATGGCTAGCATCCGCCGCCTATACGGACCTACATTTTTGTAACCGTTCGATTTTGTTGGGGAATTAGCCGATGACTTTTTATGAGGCCGCTCTCCGCGTGCTGGAGAGCGAAGGACGTCCCCTCACCTTCCTCGAGATCACCGAGAAGTCGATCGCCCAGAACCTGCTGTCCCACGTGGGCAAGACGCCCGAGCTGACGATGTTGTCGCGGCTCGCGGCGATGGCCCGCAGGACGCGCGATCGCAAGGTGGTCGTCACCGCCAAGGACACCTTCGCGCTCGCCGATTGGGCGTTGCCGGAGGATGCCGAGGCGCTGGCGCTGACGGGGGTGATGGAAGCCCATCCTGAAGAGAGCCTGCCGCCCCTGCGGCCGGTCGAGCGTCACCCGGAGCCGCGCACGGACAACGTGCGGGTGGCCGGCCGTGGCAGCGAGCGCAAGCGCCGCCGGGAGGAGGAGGAGGAGGGACGGGGTGGCCGCCGCCGCCGCTTCCCGCCCATTCCGGAGGTGGTGTTCGAGATCCTCAGCGAGGCCGACCAGGCCCTGCGCCCGGACCAGATCCTGGAGCAGGCGCGGACCAAGGAGCTGGCCGCCGAGGACGCCACGGTGGAGGCGCTGCTCACCGCGCTGCTGGAGGACAACCAGCGCCGCATCGACGCGGGCCGCCGGCCCCAGTTCTCCTTCTCGAAGGAGACGGGAGCGGTGGCGCTGGAGCGTGCCGGTGCGCCGAGCGAGGCTCCGCCGCTGGAGCTGCAGGCCGCCTTCGCCGCCGCGCTGGGCATTCCGCTCGAGGACGGCCGTCCGGTGCTGCCGAGGGCAAGTGCCGCCGCCGCCGCGACGCCCGAGGCCCAGGCCGACGCCGCGCTGCTGACCACGGCGCGTGCCGCGGTGAAGGACGCGCGCAAGGCCGTGGCGCGGGTGCTGCGCAAGCGCCTGGGCGAACTGGAGGTGGGCGCCTTCGAGAAGTCCGTCGTGAAGATGATGCACGCGCTGGGCTTCCGCGAGCTGAAGGTGGCCAAGCGCTCCAAGGAAGGCCCGCTGCTCACCGCGCGCAAGCGCGAGGGCAGCGTGGATCTGCGCTACGCCATCCGCATGCTCAAGGGCACGCCGTCGTTGGATCGTAAGGCGGTGCAGGAGCTGCGCAAGGACCTGGGCCACTACTCGGCGCAGGTGGGCCTGCTGGCGAGCGCCGGGGACGTGCGGGGCGATGCGCGCACCGAGGCCCAGGCGAGCGGCTCGCTGGTGATGCTCTGGTGCGGGGACGCGCTCGGCGAGAAGTTCCTCGAGGCCAAGGCCGCGGTGACCGTCACCACGGTGGAGCTGTACGACGTGGACGAGCGCTTCTTCGAGGTGGCGAAGCTCGAGGCCGACGAGGCCCAGAAGCGCCGCGAGGAGCGCCAGCGCGAGAAGCAGGCCCGCGCCGACGAGGGCGAGGAGGGCGCCGAGGAGTCCGAGACTCCGCGCGAGGCTGGCACCGCCGAGCCGGCCGCGCCGTCGCGCCGCGAGGAGCGTCAGCGGGAGCGGGAGGAGCGCAAGCGTGAGCGGGAGGAGCGCCGCGAGGAGCGCCGCCGCGAGCGTCAGGCCGCCGCCCAGGCAGAGCAGGCCGAGGCCGCCGGAGCCGCTGGTGCTGGTGCTGGTGCCGCCGCCGTCGCGCCCACCGAGGCCACCGCGCCCGCCGGTCTCTCCGAGGAGCAGGAGGGCGAGGAGGGGGACGAGGAGGGCGAGGACGAGGATCTGGAGGCCGCGAGCGCCTTCGTGGCCGGGGGTGGACAGCCCGAGGGTGCGCCGGGAGAGGGCGCCGCCGCGGGTGAGCGCAAGCGCCGCCGCCGCCGCCGCCGGGGCCGTCGCGGCCGGGGTGGCCGGGGTCCAGAGGGCGCGCCGGGTGAGGCCGGTGCCGCGGGTGCGACGCCCGCCGAGGGTGCCGCCGCTGGGGTGACGTCCACCGAGGGTGCCGCTCCCGCCGAGGGTGCCGCTCCCGCCGAGGGTGCCGCCGCCGCCGCCGGGGCCACGTCCGCCGAGGGCGCCGAGGGCCTCGCGGCTCCGGGTGAGGCCACGAGGACGGCCGCCGAGTGGCAGTCGCCCTTCCCGAGTGTGGAGAGCGCCGCCACGGCCGAGGCCCAGCGCACCGCCGCGGAGGAGTACGCCCGGGTGGCCGCCGAGAAGGCCGAGTCCGTCGCCGAGGGGGCCCGTGCGCCCTCGGAGCCGGAGCCCGCGAGCCCCGCCAACGGGCCTGCTTCCTCGGGGAGCGGCTCGCCGGAGGGTGGAAACGCCTGAGGTTCTCGCGCTCCCGCGTGAGAGGCGCGCGGGAGTGCGTTAGGGTAGGCCGGTATGAAGCCCGGCCTGCTCATGGTGTTGATGGCCCTGATGCTCGGCGCCTGCCGTTCGCGGGAGCCGAGCTTTCCGGTCGCGCGCATCTCGATCCAGGGCGCGACGTTGGTCGACAACGGCCTGCTCGGTTGGGCCTCGACGGACGTCCACGACCTCTTCGCCCGCACGCTGCGCGACAGCCGCCGCTTCGAGCTGCTCGGAGAGGGCGACAAGGGCGGGAAGGACAAGCGTGCCCAGGGCGCCTGGACGCTGACGCTCGAGCTGCCCTTCACCCGTGAGGCGCTCAAGGACGGCAGCGCGTACTCCTTCGCCGAGGTGGGCGTCACCCTGTCCATGGAGCGCCGGGGCGAGGAGACCGATCAGCGCTACGAGGTGGTGGGGCTGGGCGAGGTGCGCGTGGAGCGCAAGGACGCCGAGGCCCGGCGCGAGGCCCTGCGCGAGGCCCTTCGCCGTGCGCTCAGCCAGGTGACGCAGGCGGCCGCGCTCCAGCTGGCGGCGGTGGATCGCCCGGACGCGGCGCTGCTTCAGGATCTGCGGTCCCAGGATGACCGCATCCGCCAGTTCGCGCTGCGCGTGCTCGCGGACCGGCGCAACCCCGCGGCGGCGCCGCTGCTGATCAGCCAGCTCCAGGAGGAAGACGATCCGCAGACGGTGCGTCAGGCCATCGGCGCGCTGGCGGAGATGAAGGCGCGGGATGCGGTGCCCGCGCTCATCGACCTGGTGAAGGATCGGGAGATCGGCTTCGTGCAGGAGGTGGTCTTCGCCATCGGGGAGATCGGCGGACCCGAGGCCGAGGCATACCTCTTCACCGTGGCCCAGGGCCACGATCAGCCGGATGTGCAGGCCGCGGCCCAGCAGGCACTGGATACACTCCTGGCATCACGCAAGCTCTCTGCTCCGGAGGCGCGCGGCACGGACCGCGCGGAACACTGACACCTATGAAGCTTTCGTCTGTCGTACGGTGGGGCCTCGGGGCCTCGCTGCTGGTGGTGGGTGCTGGCGCATGCTCCTCGAGCCGGCAGCAGGTGGCCGAGCGGGAGACCCGTCCCGCCGCCAATTCCCTGGCCGCGTACTACCCGCTGGCCGTGGGCAACCGTTGGACGTACCGGGTCAACGGCCGCGCGGACCGGACGGTGGACGTGGAGGTGCTCAAGGAGGAGGACGGGTACTTCCACGACAACCAGGGCGGGCAGCTCTCGGTGGACGGCTTCGGCGTGAGGGATCGCAAGCGCTACCTGCTGCGCGGACCGCTCACCGAGGGCACCCAGTGGACCAACGTGGTGTCCGTGTCCTCCACCGAGCGCTACCGCATCCTCCAGGCGGGAGTGCCCTGCGAGGCGCCCGCGGGCTCCTTCCAGCACTGTGTGCGGGTGGAGGCGCGCAACCGCGTGGATGCGGAGACGACGCTGGTGAACGCGCTCACCTTCGCCGAGGGCGTGGGACTGGTGCGCATCGACGTGTCCGCCGAGAAGAGCAACGGCGAGCGCCTGCCGCAGACGTGGTTGGAGCTGGCGTCCTACAAGCTCCAGGAATCGGGCCGCTGAACAACGCAGGGGAGGGAGTCACGTGAAAGAGATCGGCATCGCCCTGCTGGGACTGGGCAACGTGGGACTGGGGACGTACCGCATCCTCGCCAACCACGCGAAGGACATCGAGCGCCGCCTGGGAGCCCGGGTGCGCGTGCGCCACGTGCTGGTGCGCAACGCGGGCAAGGCGCGGCCCGAGGACGTGCCCGCCTCGCTCATCACCCATGACATGAAGACGATCCTCGAGGACAAGGACGTCTCCGTCGTGGTGGAGGTGATGGGAGGGCTGAGCCCCTCGCGCGAGTACCTCGAGCAGGCCATTGCCTCGGGCCGCAACGTGGTGACGGCGAACAAGGCGCTGCTGTCGGCGTACGGAGAGGCGCTCTACTCGAAGGCCCTGGCGCGCGGGGTGGACGTGCACTTCGAGGGCGCCGTCTGCGGCGGCATCCCCATCATCCGCACGCTGCGCGAGGCGCTCGCGTCGGACCGGGTGGAGTCGCTCACCGGCATCGTCAACGGCACCACCAACTTCATCCTCTCGGCCATGGCCAACGAGGGGGCCAGCTACGCGGACGCGCTCCGGCGCGCGCAGGAGCTCGGCTACGCGGAGGCGGATCCCACGCTGGACGTGAGCGGCATGGACGCGGCGCAGAAGCTGTGCCTGCTGGCCTCGCTGGCCTTCTCCGCGCGCGTGTCCCCCGAGTCCATCCTCGTGGAGGGGATTACGAGCCTCACCCCCACGGACATCGCCTACGGGCGCGAGGCGGGGTACGTGCTCAAGCTGCTCGCCACGGCGCGCCGGGCCCCCGAGGGACTGGACGTGCGCGTGCACCCGGCCTTCATCCCCTCGGCCAGCCCCCTGTCGGACGTGAGCAGCGCCTTCAACGCGGTGCTTCTCCAGTCCGCGGCGCTGGGGGCCTCGCTCTACTCGGGCCGGGGCGCCGGAGACCTGCCCACGGGCAGCGCGGTGGTGTCCGACATCATCGACACCTGCCGCAACCTCCTGGCCGGCGTCTCCGGGCGGCTGCCCCTGCCGTGCCCGCCCCACATCCACGACGTGCCCCTGCTGTCCTCCGGGGAGCGCCGCGGGCCCGTCTACCTGCGCTTCTCCGTGAGCGACGAGCCCGGTGTGCTGGGGCGCATCGCCAGCGTGCTGGGCGAGAAGGGGGTGAGCATCAACTCGGTGCTCCAGCGCCCGCCTCGTCCCGCGGACGCGCACGCCACCATCGTCGTCTTCACCCACGACACCCGCGAGGCGGACGTCTCGGCCGCCGTGCAGTGGATCGACTCACTGCGCAGCACACGTGCACCTACCCAGGTCATCCGCATCGAGGAAGGCCCGGGAGTGTTGCTCGCCAGCCGTTAGGAGGGCAGGCGGGCATCCGAGCGAAGGTTCACCACCCGGCGGGGCCTGTTGAAAGCGGGGCCGCCGATCCCTACCCTGGGAGCCCTTTTTCCAGGGAGGTTCGCGGCATGGGTGTCACGGAGAACGCCGAGCAGACGCAGCAGGAGATCATCCTCGGCTTCCTCGCGGACGGGCGGGAGGAGTTCCTCTCGGGCGAGGCGCTCTCCGCCAAGCTGGGCCTGTCCCGGACCGCGGTGTGGAAGCACGTGCAGTCGCTGCGCGAGAAGGGCTACCGCATCGACGCCGTGCCCGCGCGGGGCTACCGGCTGGTGGACGTGCCGGATCGGCTCTCGCCGCTGGAGCTGGCGCCGCTGCTGTCCACTCACGACCTGGGCCAGAGCATCCACTTCCACGAGTCGCTGCCGTCCACCAACGAGGCCGCCTTCCGGCTGGCGGCGGACGGTGCCGAGCACGGCGAGGTGGTCATCACCGATCAACAGACTGCGGGCAAGGGCCGCCGGGGCCGCACGTGGGTGTCGCCGGCCGGGTTGAACCTGTACTTCTCCGCCATCCTCCGGCCGGAGCTGCCGCCCCAGCGCGCCCCCGAGCTCACCCTGGTGGCCGCGGTGGCGCTCGCCGAGGCGCTGCGCGAGGCGGATGCCGACGCCCTCATCAAGTGGCCCAACGACGTGCAGATCGGCGGCCGCAAGGTGGCGGGCATCCTCACGGAGCTGTCCGCGGAGCCGGAGCGGGTGCACTTCGTGGTGCTGGGCATCGGCGTGAACCTCAACGCGGGCCCCGAGCACTTCCCGCCCGAGGTGGCCAGCACCGCCACGTCGCTCTCCCAGGCGCTGGGCCGGCGCGTCAACCGGGCCCTCTTCACCGCGTCCCTCTGGGGCCGCCTGGAGGAGTGGTTGGATCTGCACCACGAGGTGGGCTTCGAGCCGGTGCGCGCGCGCTGGAAGGAGCTGTCCGCCACGCTGCGCCAGGAGGTGCTGGTGCGTACCGGCGGGTCGGAATTGCGCGGTGTGGCTGAAGACATCGACACGTCGGGTGCACTGCTGGTGCGGACGGCCGGGGGCTCGCTGGAAAGGGTGCTCGCCGGGGATGTGGAGCAACTGCGGCCCCGCTAGACTGCGCGGCGAGCCATGCTTCTCGCCATCGACGTCGGCAACACCAACACGGTGATTGGGGTGTACGAAGGCAAGCGCCTCCTGGACCACTGGCGTCTGGAGACGAGTGCCCGCCGCACGTCGGATGAGTACGGCATCCTGCTGCGCCAGCTCTTCCAGTCGAGCGGGATCGATCCGGACAAGGTGCGCGCGGTGGCGGTGTCCAGCGTGGTGCCGCCGCTGCAGTTCAACCTGGAGCGGATGAGCGAGCGCTACTTCAAGACGCGCCCCATGTTCGTCGGGCCCGGGGTGAAGACGGGCATGCCCATCCTCTACGACAACCCGCGCGAGGTGGGCGCGGACCGCATCGTCAACGCGGTGGCCGCCTACGACAAGCACCACCAGGGCCTCATCGTGGTGGACTTCGGCACGGCCACCACGCTCGACGCGGTGACGCCGAAGGGCGAGTACCTCGGCGGGGCCATCTGCCCCGGCATCAACATCTCCATGGAGGCGCTCTTCCAGAACGCCTCGAAGCTGCCGCGCGTGGAGCTCGCCCGGCCTCCGCACGTGGTGGGCCGCAACACGGTGCACTCCATCCAGTCCGGCCTGTTCTACGGCTACGTGGGCATGGTGGACGGCATCTGCGCCCGCCTCCAGTCGGAGATCGGCTTCGAGACGCGGGTGGTGGCCACCGGTGGCCTGGCGCCCCTGGTGGCCAGCGAGTCCAAGCTCATTCACGAAGTCGACGAGTTCCTCACGCTCGAGGGGCTCCGCATCATCTACGGAAGGAATCACGCCTCATGAGCACCGCTGCCCAGCCGATCCCCGCGGCCCCCGCCGGTTGTCCCATCACCGCCGAGTTCCTCCCGCCCAACATGCGCAAGCATGTGGATCCGGCCGCGCCCGTGCCCCTGCGGATGATGGCCGCCAAGGCGCTGGTGCCGCTGGCGCCCGCGGACATGCTCGGCGCGCTCTTCATGCTCACGTTCGACGCGGACGCGGCGGTGCGGGAGACGGCCGCCAGGTCGGCCGCGGCGCTGCCGGATCGCTTCTCCACGGGCCTGCGCGACGAGGCCGTCGCGCCCCCGGTGCTGGGCTGGTTCCTCTCGCTGCTGGGCGGCAAGGACGCCCTGGCGGAGATGCTCGTGCTCAACCCGTCCACGCCGGATGACGCCGTGGCCGAGGTGGCGCGCACCTGCAGCGCGAAGATCGCGGAGATCATCGGTCAGAACCAGCTGCGCGTGCTGCGCTCCGAGAACATCATCCGCGGCCTGTGCGCCAACCCCCATGCCACCCCGGCGCTGATCGACAACGTGTGCGACTTCGCGGTGCGCAGCGGCATGGCCGTCGCGGATGTGCCCCAGATGCAGGCGGCTCGCGTCCGCGTCTTCGGGCCCTCCGCCGCGCCCCCCGAGGCCGGTCCCACCGCCGAGGAGATCCTCAAGGAGCTCGAGGACGCCACGCCCAAGGCCGCCGCCGCGGCTCCGGCGGAGGCGAAGGAGGGGGAGGATCCCACCGCCGCCATTCCCGAGGCCAAGAAGCTCAGCCTCACCCAGCGCATCATGAAGATGAGCATCGCCCAGAAGATCAAGCTGGCGACGCTGGGCAACAAGGAGGCGCGCAGCTTCCTCATCCGCGACACCAACAAGCTCGTCTGCACCGCCGTGATCCGCAGCCCCCGCATCACCGACGGCGAGGTCCTCAGCTGCGCCACCAACAAGGCCGTCAACGAGGAGGTGTTGCGCATCATCTACAACAGCCGTGAGTTCACGAAGAACTACAAGATCAAGATGGCGCTGTTGAAGAACCCCAAGCTTCCGCTCGCCGTGGGCATGAAGTTCCTCAGCACCCTGCGCGAGAACGACCTCAAGGATCTCAGCCGGGACAAGAACGTCCCATCAGGCCTTCAGAGCGTGGCCAAGAAGATGGTGGACAAGAAGAACGAGCCCAAGAAGGAAGAGAAGTAGGGCTCGGGTGGGGGAGGGGCCCGCTCGGGTTCGAACCCGGGGCCCTCGATACCCTCACCCCGTCCCTCTCCCGATGGGAGAGGGGATGTGACTCGGTGGGGCAGGGGACTCCCTGGGAGGGTCCCCGAGACGACTGTCTCGAGGGGACTCCTCGACGACGGCTCTGCTTCAGGCGACGGCTTCTTCGTCGTCCTCGACTGCCGGCTGCTCCTCCAGGAGCTGCGTGGCGATCGCCAGCGCCTTCTTCGTCTTCTCGCGCAGCTTCTCGTCCGACTTGATGCGCGTGTACAGCCGCGCCACGCGGTCCTCGTTGCGCGCCACCTGCTCCTCCATCTCGGTGATGCGCTTGCGCAGCTCGTCCGTCTCCTGGCCCGCCTGCGCCTTCACCGCCTCCAGCTCCTCGCGCCAGCTGTCGCCCTCGCTCCTCGCCGCCGCCAGCTCCGCCTCCAGCTGCTCCGCCCTCGCCCTCAGCTCCTCCACCTCGCCCGACTGCGCCTGGTACTGCTCCACCTCCGCCTGCAGCGCCGCCGCCCGCGCCGTGGCCCCTCGCGCCTCCTCCTTCGCCGCATTCAGCTGCTGCTCCACCCGGCGCCGCTCCGCCATCAGCTGATCCGCCTTCGTCTTCAGCGTCTTCAGCTCCGCGTCCCGCCGCGCGATCTCGTCCGTCGTCCCGTTGGCCTGCTGCTCCAGCGCCAGCAGCCGATCCTGCTGCTCGACGATCTCCTGCTCCTTCTGGTTCAGCTCGCTCTTGAGGCGGAGGATCTCCCGATCCTTCCGGTTGGACGCCTCACGCAGCGCCAGCGTGGCCGAGTCGTTCTTGCCCACCGAGGCCTTCGCCGTCTCCAGCTCGGTGTTCTTCGTCTCCAGCTCGGCCTCGAGCTCCTGCACCCGCGTCTCCGCGCTGCTGGCCTGGCTGCGCGCATCCTCCAGCGCGCCTTCCATCTCGAGCACCTTGGCGCGCAGGTTGCGCAGCTCGGCCGCGTCCGCCGCCGACATGGCCGGAGCCGCGGGCGTGCTCACCGGAGCCGCCCGGGGCGTGGGGGCCGGCGGCGTAGCGCGGGGCGCGGGCGTCACGGGCGCCGGAGCCGGCCTGGCCACCGGAGCCGGAGTGGGGCGCGCCACCGGAGCAGGGGCCGGCTTCGGAGCCGGGGCCGGCGGGGGCTCCGGCGGCATGAAGCCCACCACCGTCTTGTCGCTGTCCATGCCCAGCGAGTCGAGCGCGTTGTCGTCCTCGCCACCGCCCAGGCCGTCCAGCCCGGAGAAGTCGTCCTCGGGCGAGCTCAGCTCCGGCGGGGCCTCCACCGGCTCCTCGATGCTGCCCGTCACCGGCGGATCATCCACGCTGTCGCCGAACGGGTTGTCGAGCAGCGCCAGCTCCTCGCCGTGGCTCTCCAGCGGCTCGCCCTCGATGGCCAGCTCCTCGCCCTGCACCGGCTCGTCGCCCAGTCCGTCCAGTCCGCCCAGGCTCAGGCCGTCATCGACGACCTCGCCCGCGGGCAGCTCCGGGAAGCCGATCAGCGCACCGGCGCGATCCACCAGCTCGTCGGCGTTCACCGGCTTGGCCACGTAGTCGTCCGCGTGCGCCTTCAGCTTGCGGTGCTGAGCGAAACCATCCGGGTTGCCGATGATGATGATCGGAATCGTCTTGAGCTCATCGTCCTTCTTCAGCTTGCCGCAGATCAGATAGCCGTTCTGTCCGGCCGAGAGATCCACCGCGAGCACCACCAGCTCGGGCCGATCACGGCGGATCTGCTCCACGCTGCCCTTGCCGTCGGTGGTCTCCTGCACCGCGAAGCCGCGGGCCTCCAGGGCCTGCCGCAGATTCGCGGAGAGGGCGGTGTCACTTTCGACGATCAGGATGTTCTTGGACATGGAAGGGATGCCGGACCTGTTGGGGCGTGCGCGTCGCGCGTCGGAGACGGGAGACGGCCACGCTGGAAAACTCGCTCGGGGAGGCTATCGGTGCCTACCGGGACCGTCAATCTTCGGTCCAGTCGGAGTTCCAGGCAGTCCAGCTCGTGGGGCAGGCGGGCAGCCCGCGCCGCACGGGTGCTTCAGCGCTGTAGCGACACGGGCCGCGCGGCCACGTCCGGCGAGACCGGATGCGACGGCCGGCTCTTCATCGCCGCCTGCTCGGCCACCATGCGGCGGATGTCCGATTCGTCCAGGTCACTCACCAACTCGTAGACGATCTCCTCGTCCCGCCACACCGCCACGTTGTACCCGTGGCTGGAGCCCACCTGCACGGAGGGCAGGGGAGGGGCCTCCACCTCGCGCTTGGCGTCGTCGAAGACGAACAGGCCGATGCGCCGGGCCGGCGCGCCCTGCTTGTCCGCGTTGCGCTCGTAGCTGATGTACGCGGCGGGGTACTTCTCCACGTTGGAGATGCGCGCTCCGGCCAGCTGCACGTTGGGCAGCCGGGGCACGGAGACCCGGTGGTCCAACTTGCCGTCGAACCAGGCCTCCACGTGCTCGTGCGAGTGGCCCGCGACCTCCACCGGCAACTGCCGGGCGTGCCAGCGCGCGGCGTCCTCCACGAAGCGCTGCCGCTGCTCGGGCCGCAGCACCATCCACGCGCCGCCGGCCATCAGCACCACCACGGCCGCGGCGCTCGCGCGCAACCACCACATCTGCGTGTCGCGGCGCTGCTCCTGGCGGATGCCCAGCTGGATCCGCGCCCTCAGCGCATCCGGAGCGCGGGTGGTCTCCACCGCGTGACGCGCGGCCCGGCGCAGCGACTGCTGCATCCGGACTTCCATGTTCACCCGCTGCGCGCACTCGGCACAGCCGGTGAGGTGCGCTTCAACGTCCAGCCGCTCCTCGGGCTGAAACTCGCCGTCGAGGAACGGGTAGAGGATGGAATCGAGTTCCTGGCAGGTCATGAGCGCTCAGGGCGGGAGATGGTTGGGGTCCCGTTCGGAAATATCGTGAAGAAATATTTCCGGGGCCATCAACCTCGATCTACCCCACCTTCTTCCTGCGTCGGTAATCTTCGAGGTTCGTCGGTGATCCCGCGGCGGCGGCCGTGCTGTCCCCATTCGCCGCCTCGCCCCCGTCCTGACGCAGCACGCCAGAGCCCTGCGCGTACTCGCGCAGCGTCTTCTGCAGCAGCTTGCGTCCGCGGAACAGGCGGCTCATCACAGTACCCACGGGGCACTCGAGGATCTCCGCGATCTCCTTGTAGGAGAACTCCTGCAGGTCCGCGAGGATGACCACCAGCCGGAAGTCGATGGGCAGCGCGTCGATGGCGCGCAACACATCATCCGACAGGAGGCGATCGAAGAAGTACTGCTCGGGGTTGGCCGCGAAGTCCGTCGCGTCCCGGCTCACGAAGCGCTCGTGCACCGCCTCGCGCTCCACACCTTCCACCACACTGCGCTCCTTCACCTTGCGCCGGTAGCGGTTGATGAAGGTGTTGGTGAGGATCTTGAAGAGCCAGGCCTTGATGTTGGTGCCGCGTTCGAACTTGTCGAAGAAGCGGTAGGCCCGCATGCAGGTGTCCTGCACCAGGTCCTCGGCGTCCCGCTCATTCTTCGTCAGCCTCAGGGCCGCGGAGTATAGCGGGTCGAGGTGGGCCAGGGCCAGTTCCTCGAATTCCTGCTTCGTCCGGTTGTTCTGCCTGAAGTCCAGCATGCTCCCGCCTTCCAGAGGCCCGAAATTACAGGCAATTGAGTCGTTACCTACCCGGCAATGTATGCACGGGAACAGACTGGGCAACAACACAAAGCCCGCTGGCGCCGTTTGCACGGCTGCCCCAGCGGGCGGGAGACAACCGGCGGGGAGAATTATTCCCTGATTTCGGGAGCAACCCCTCCGCCGGGGTGTCGCACTGTGGATGACCGGAAACTACTACCGGCCCTTGGCGCCGATGGCGTCGAAGATGGACATGTAGTTGTAGCCGAGGTCCTTGGCGACGGCCTCGTAGGTGACCTGGCCGTTGTAGGTGTTGAGGCCGCGGGCCAGGGCCTTGTCGGCCTTGATGGCCTCGACGAGGCCCATGTCGGCGATCTTCCGGGCGTAGGGCCGGGTGGTGTTGGTGAGGGCGAAGGTGGAGGTCTGGGGCACCGCGCCGGGCATGTTGGCCACGCAGTAGTGCACCACGCCGTGCTTCACGAAGGTGGGGTTGTCGTGGGTGGTGGGGACGCAGGTCTCGATGCAGCCGCCCTGGTCCACCGCCACGTCCACCACCACGGAGCCGGGGCTCATCTCGGCCACGAGGGCCTCGGAGACGAGCTTGGGCGCCGCGGCGCCGGGGATGAGCACGCCGCCGACGACGATGTCCGCCTCGCGCACGCTCTTGGCGATGCTCTCGGTGTCCGAGGCCAGCGTGGCCACGCGGCCGAGGAACACGTCATCCAGGTAGGTGAGGCGCTCGAGGTTGACGTCGAGGATGGTGACCTCGGCGCCCATGCCCACGGCGACCTTGGCCGCGCAGGTGCCCACCACGCCGCCACCGATGATGGTGACGCGGCCGCGGCGCACGCCGGGCACGCCGCCCAGGAGGATTCCCTTGCCCCCGTGCGCCTTCTCCAGGCACGCGGCGCCGACCTGGATGGCCATCTTGCCGGCCACCTCGGACATCGGCTTGAGCAGGGGCAGCGAGCCGTCATCCAGCTGGATGGTCTCGTACGCCACCGCGGAGGCCTTCTTCTTCACCAGGGTGCGCGTGAGCTCGGGGTCCACGCCGGACAGGTGGAAGTAGGTGTAGATGATCTGCCCGTTCTGGATGCGCTCGTACTCGGGCGCGATGGGCTCCTTCACCTTGACGATCATCTCGGCGCGCTTCCACACCTCGTCCGCGCTCTGGACGATCTGCGCGCCAACGCGCTGGTATTCCGAGTCGGGGATGCCGGAGCCGACGCCGGCGTTCGTCTCGACCAGAACCGTGTGGCCCGCGCTGGTCAGGGCGCGAACGCCCGCCGGAACCATGCCGACACGGTACTCGCGGGTCTTGATCTCCTTGGGGACTCCGACAATCACTTGAGCTGCCTCCGAAATGTCCGCGATAAGGGACGCAAAAGCGGGCGGACCCTAGGCAGGGGCCCTGGGGGAGTCAAGACGCGCTCCGGCATGGGGCCATCCGGAGAGCCATACGGCTCGTGAATGCGCGGCGCGTCGAAAGCTTCGCCCGCCAGTGATAGTTAACGAGGTCATGACTTTGGCACCGAAGCTGTTGTTCGCGGATCCGAAGGGGCGCGTGATGGAGCACCCTTATCTGCTGGCCACCCTGCGCAGCGGGGAGGAGCTCGTTCCCCCGCAGGACAAGCCCATTCCGCTGCCGTCCGCTGGCCGGCTCGTCCACCTGCCGGGCCGGCTGCCCGTGGGCATCGATCCCGAGACGGGGGAGCTGGAGCTCGTCCGCGAGATCAAGATGAACGGGAAGACCTTCGTGCCCAACGCGGTGGGCGCGCTGCTGCCTCCGGGCTACACGCGGACGTTCCTGCCCGGCGAGGTGAAGGCGGACGGTCCCGTGCTTCCGCAGTGGGCCTATACCGCCGCCGCCTGGGGCGAGGACGGTCCGGTGGCCTGGGCCATCCACACCGACAAGCGCTCGCACTGGGATCCGGAGAAGTACTCCACCCCCGAGCTGAAGAAGATCGTCGACGCGCACCTGGCGCGCTTCCCCGGCAACCGCGTGCTCAAGCAGCTCACCACGTGCGCGATGCTGTACCGGTGCTTCACCTCGCAGAACATCTTCTACGTGCGCGACGAGGGCGCCATCCCCGCCTCGGTGATGTGCAACGCGCGCTGCGTGGGGTGCATCTCGGATCAGCCCGCGGATGGGCCTCCCGCCTCGCACGAGCGCATGAATGACGGGCCCACCGGCGAGGAGATGGGACGGATCGGCCTGTACCACCTGGAGCATGCGCCGGGCCGCACCATGGTCAGCTTCGGCCAGGGCTGCGAGGGCGAGCCGCTCACCCGGTGGAAGTTCATCGCCGAGGCCATCCGCTACATGCGCGAGCGCACCTCGCGCGGCTCCATCAACATCAACACCAACGCGAGCCTCACCAAGGGACTCGAGGCGCTCTTCGACGCGGGGCTGGACGCCATCCGCGTGTCGCTCAACTCGGCGTCGAAGGAGCTCTACGAGGCCTACTACAAGCCGGTGAAGTACGGCTGGGAGGACGTGGAGGCGTCCATCGCCCTGGCGCGCGAGCGGGGGGCGTACCTCGCGCTCAACCTGCTGCTCTTCCCGGGCGTCACCGATCGCGAGGGCGAGGTGAAGGCCCTGGAGCGGCTGGTGAAGAAGTACAAGGTGGACCAGGTGCAGACGCGCTCGCTGTGCATCGATCCCATCCAGTACCTGGAGGTGGCGCGAGACAAGGGCGCGGGCGGCGAGCCCGTGGGCATCCGCACGCTGCTGCGCCGGCTCAAGGCGGCCCGGCCGGGGTTGATCATCGGCAACTTCGCGCGCGGGCTCGACGAGCGGGAGAACGCGGCCAACGCGCGTTGAAGCAGGGCTCGAGCGCGGGTTACTCCTGCAGCTCCTTCGCCACCAGGTGGCCCAGCACGGCGTCCTTCGGCACGTAGCCGTCGGCGCCGGCCTCGCGGCAGATGCGCTGCAGCTCCTCGATGTTCTCGCCGGAGCACAGCAGCACCTTGATGCCCTTGAAGAGGCTGTTGCTCTTGATGAACCGGCAGAACTGCTCGCCGTTCACGTTGGGCATGCGCACGTCCAACAGCACCAGGTCCGGGCGCGTCTGCTTCTTCAGGATGATCTTCGTCGCCTTGTCCGCGGAGTCGGCGATGTGCACCTCGAAGCCCTTGCTCACCAGGTCCGCTTCGATGATGCGCGCCGTCATCTCACTGTCATCGACGATGAGGATGCGGGGTTTCCTTCCGGCCGCCGCCGCCATCTTCGCGGCCGAGGGGAATCCACCCGTCGCGGCCGGAGCGGGCGCGGCGGCAGGCGCGGCCGGAGCCGGAGTGGCCGCCGCAGCGGGTGCGGCCGCCGGGGCAGGGGACGCCGCCGGAGTGTGGGCGGGCGCGGCCGCCTGAGGCGCCACGGGGACCGGAGCCGGGCCATGCGCGGCGGGAGCCGGCTGGGCCGTCGCCGCGTGGGCCGCCGGAGCCGTGGGATGCGCCGCGACGGGAGCCGCGGGCCTCGCGGGCGCCGTCGCCGGAGGAGCGGCATGCGCCGGAGCCGTGGTGCGCGGAGCCGTCGGAGCGGGGGGGGCGCCCGCCGCCGGAGCGGAGTGCGCACCCGCCGGGGCCTGCGCCACCGGACGAGGCTGGGCCACCTGTCCCGGGACGGGCGCGCGAGGAGCGGCCGGTGCCGCATGGGCGCCCGCCGCCGGAGCGGGGTGCGCACCCGCCGGAGCCTGCGCTACTGGACGAGGCTGGGCCACCTGTCCCGCGACGGGCGCGCGAGGAGCGGCCGGTGCCGCATGGGCTCCCGCCGCTGGAGCGGGATGGGCTGCCGCGGCCGGTGTCGGATGGGCGCCCGCCGGAGCCTGCGCTACCGGACGAGGCTGGGCCACCTGTCCCGCGACGGGGGCACGTGGGCCGGGAATCGCCTGTCCCGGAGCCGCCGCGGGGGCGACGCGAGGCGGCGCGGCGACATTCGCCTGGGGAACTCCAGGTCCGGTGGGGCGGGGACCGGGCGCGGCGGCGGGGGGACGGGTTGCCGGTGCCACCGCGGGCGGGCGGGGGGCCGCCGTGGTCCCCGCAGGGCGGGCGGCCGGGGCGGCGGGCGCTGCCGCTGGACGTGCGGGTGCGGCCGCACTGGCCGTGGGGGCCCTCAGGATGCGCATGATGCCGCCGATCACCGCCTCGATGCCGCCCCCCTTGAGGATGTAGGCGTCCGCGCCCGAGTTCCGGGTCTTGGCCGCCAGTTCCTCCTCGGAGATGTCCGAGTAGAGGACCAGCTTGGAGGTGACCTTCTTCTGGGTGCGGAGGTACTCGACGACGTCATCGCCGAACATCTCCGGCATGTTCACGTCCATGAGGATGAGCGCGAACGGTCCCTCGGCGAGCTTCTGGTCGAGGCTCGCCAGGTCGGTCGCTCCGGTGGCGTGGTAGCCGGCAGCGGAGAGGGCCCGGACCGTGAGTTCCACCAGCATCGGGCTATCATCGATGACCAGTACGCGAGACATCTGCCTCCTCAAGGAATACTGCTGTTACCCTACACCGTTGAGTGGGCCCGGACCATGTGATTCGGTCCTCTCTTGACCCACTTCGCTAGCCTCCGGATACTTTGGCGCCTTGACCAATACTCCCCTTCAGCGTGCGCTTCGGAAGGCTCCCGACCGAGCCATCACGGGCCAGGCCCGGCCGGAGCAGGAATTCTTCTGCTTCCGCGTGGGTGAGCTTCGCCTCGCGGTCCCCAGTGAGAATGTCCTCGAGGTCATTCGCACCGGGCTCCTCACGCCCCTTCCGCGAACTCCATCCTTCCTCCTGGGTGTTACCGGCCATCGCGGCGAGGTACTCCCCGTGATGGATCTCCTGCGCTTCCTTGGCAAGGGGGAGGCCCGCGTCGGGGCCAGGACCCGGCTCTTCATCGGCACCAGCGGCAACTACCGCGTCGGTGTGGTGGCGGATGCGGTGCTCGGCCTGCGGCGCATCCCCGTGGCCGACATCCTTCCTCCTCCCCTGGGCGGGGATGCGGCCGTCGAGCACCTGCTCGGCGTCCATGGGGGCGCCACGCCCCAGGATGCCATCGCCCTCATCAACTTCACCAAGCTGCTCCAGAGCGCCCGGCAGCGGGCGGTGGTGCGATGATCTACGACGATCACTCGCCCGACCCGTCCGAGCAGAACGAGGTCGACCTCCTCTTCTTCGAGGTCGGCGGCGTCGTCTACGGCACCGATGCCCAGCAGGTGCTGCGCATCGATCGCTCGCACCCGGACGATCTGGAAGTGCCGGGGCTCGGTCCGCTCAAGCGTGGCGGCCGCGCGCTCGTCTTCGACACTCCTGAAGGGGAGGGCCACCTGAAGGTGGACGCCATCCGCGGCGTGCGGCCCGTCCCCATCCTGGACCTGCGGCGCCTGCCGGTCGTGGCTGGTGCGGCACCGTATGCGGTCGGTGTGTTCCTCGACCAGGAACGCCCCGTGATGCTCATCGATCTCGTTGAAACCTTGAATGCTCAAGGAAGGCACTGAAGGCAATGTCCCCCGCTGACACGAAGAACGAAGTTGTCCCGACGGAGGGCGCGGCTGCCCCTCGTACCAAGAAGGCCGGCTCGCTCAAGCCCCTCACCGACACCGTCATCGCGGTGCTGGCGGGCAACCTCGAGGCACGCGTTCCCAAGAACGCCCTGGAGGACGATGCCGCCGACCTGGCCCAGCTCTTCAACCAGCTGCTGGACCGGCACGCCTCCTCCGAGCGCCGCAAGCAGGTGGCCGCCCAGGAGATCGATCAGGCCATCGACGCCCTCATCACCCTGGTGCGCGAGGGTGACCTGGCCCAGTGGAACACCTCCACCGAGGACGCCCAGCTCGGGCCCCTGCTCGAGGGCTTCGGCAAGGTGATCGAGACGCTGCGCACCTTCGTTCGCGAGATCAACGAGGCGGCCCTGCGCCTGTCCTCGTCCGCCAACCAGGTGCTCGCCGCCTCCACGCAGCACGAGACGAGCAGCACCGAGCAGGCCGCGGCCATCCACGAGACCACGGCCACGATGGAAGAGCTCAAGCACGCCTCGGCGCAGATCGCCGAGAACGCCGGCAGCGTGGCGCGCGTGGCCGAGGAGACCCTGGGTGCCGCTCGCGCGGGCCGGGGCGCCATCGGCGAGTTCATCCAGGCCATGCAGCAGATCCGCAGCGACGGCGTCGCCGTGGCCGACTCCATCACCAAGCTGTCCAAGCGCGTGGAGCGCATCGGCACCGTCGTCGAGGTCATCGACGAGATCGCCGACCGCTCGGACCTGCTCGCGCTCAACGCGGCCCTCGAGGGCAGCCGCGCCGGTGAGGCGGGCAAGGGCTTCTCCATCGTCGCGGCCGAGATGCGCCGCCTGGCGGAGAACGTCATGGAGTCCACCAAGGAGATCAAGAACCTGATCACCGAGATCCGCGAGGCCACGGCCGCCGCCGGCAGCGCCGCGGATGCCTCCAAGGAGGCCACGGAGTCCGGTGAGAAGCTGGGCGCGGTGGCCGCGCAGGCCGTCGAGGGCATCCTCGCCGGTGTGCAGGAGACGAGTGACGCCGCCCGCGTCATCAACCTCGCCACGCAGCAGCAGCGCACCGCCACCGAGCAGGTGGTGGCCTCCATGGCGGAGATCGAGGACGTGACGCGTCAGACCACCCAGGCCTCCAAGCAGGCCACGGGTGCCGCCGCCGAGCTCACGCAGCTCGCCGGCCGTCTGGCGGAGCTCATCAAGCGTTTCAAGGCCGACTAGTCAGGAGCGGGAGAGGCAACTCGGGGCGGATTTCCGTCCTGACGCCCTCTGGTCATGGACACCGAGTCCCTCAAGAAATCCCTCCTGTCGAAGTTCCAGGAGGTCAGCGCCGACCGTCTGCAGAAGATCCAGCTGGGCATTCTCGATCTCGAGAAGCCCACCGCGGATCAGGCGGCGGACGAGGTCGCGCGCGAGCTGCACACGATGAAGGGCGAGGCCCGCATGCTGGGCCTGGCCGCCATCGGCCAGCTCGCGCACGCGGCCGAGGACGTGTTGCGCGCCGAGCGAGACGGGAGGGCCGCCACCGAGGTGGCGACGGACCTCCTGCTGCGTGCGTGCGACACCATTTCGGACCTCCTGGAGGACACCGAGGGCGCCCAGTCGGGCACCCCGGCCTCGCAGGAGATGGTCGAGGCGCTCACCGCGGCCTCCGGCCACGCGCCTCCGGCCATCGGCGGCGCCCGGCCCTCGCAGACGGCCATTGCGGTGGTGCCCGCGGTCCCCGTGGTGGAAGCCACCCTCGAGGAGCCCGCGGAGCCCGTCTACGTGCCTCCGCCCGCCGCGGCGGTGTCACCTCCGCCCCGCGCCAGGGCCGAGCACGCCCACGAGGAGGGTCACTCCCCCAAGGCGCTCGCCGATCGCAGCATCCGCGTGAATGTCGAGGTGCTCGACTCGCTCGGGCTGCTCGCGGGAGATCTCCTGGTGGAGAGCGCGCGTGGCCGGCTGCGCGCGTCCGAGGCCGAGGCGCTGCTGCAGCGCTTCTCGCGCCTGGGCGACCGCTTCCTCAAGCTGGCCGAGCATCTGGCTGTCCCCAACTCGCTGCGCAACGACCTCGAGCGCATCGAGGGCGATCTGCACATGCTGCGCGACGACGCGTTCCGCTTCGTGCGCCGCAACGGGGACGGCATCGAGACGCTGCACGGCAACCTGTCGATGATGGCGGACCACGTGGCCGAGGCCCGCCTCGTGCCGCTGTCCACCGTCTTCGACGCCTTCCCGCGCGCCGTGCGCGACATCGCCCGCGCCCAGAGCAAGGACGTGGACCTCGTCATCGAGAACGCCGACCTCGGCGTGGATCGCTCGATGCTGGCCGACGTGCGCGACGCCCTGGTGCACCTGCTGCGCAACGGCGTGGACCACGGCCTGGAGACGCCCGACGAGCGCCGCATGCTCGGCAAGCCCGCCGCGGGCCGCCTGCGCATCCGCGTGCGCGCCGACGGCGACATGCTCAGCATCGAGGTGGACGACGACGGCCGCGGCATGGATCCGCAGAAGCTGCGGGAAGCGGCCGTGCGCAAGGGCCTGCTGACCGAGTCCCAGGCCGCCGCCCTCTCCGAGCGCGAGGCCATGGAGCTCATCTTCCGCGCCGGCTTCTCCACCCGCCATGAGATCACCGACATCTCCGGCCGCGGCGTGGGCATGGACGTGGTGAAGAAGAAGGTGGAGTCGCTGGGCGGCTCGGTGGGCATCGTCAGCCGCCTGGGCCGTGGCAGCGCCTTCACCCTGCGCCTGCCGCAGTCGCTGGCCCTCATGAAGGTGCTGCTGGTGCGCCTGGGCGACGACGTCTACGGCATGCCCGCCGCGGACGTGGTGGCGGTGATGCGCGTGAAGCCCGAGGACCGGATGGAGGTCTTCGGCACCCTCGCGGTGAAGCACCGCGGCAAGCCCACCGCGCTGGTGGGCCTGGGGCCGCTGCTGGGCGTCAACGGAGGCAACCGCTTCGACAAGCCGCCCGCCGTGGTGGTGCGTCACGGCGATGACCTGGCCGCCCTCGTGGTGGACGGCTTCGTGGACGAGCGCGAGGTGGCGGTGAAGCCCTGCGGAGGCGAGTTCCTCAAGGGCGCCGCCTTCATCGCCGGCACCGCCGCGCTGGAGGACGGCCGCATCGCCGTGCTCCTGCACGTGCCGGACATCATGACGGAGGTGCGCCGCATGGCGCGGCCCGTCACCCAGGGTCAGGCCGCCAAGCGCCTCCGGGTGCTGCTGGTGGACGACTCGCCCATCGCGCGCGCCACCGAGTCGGCGCTCGTCAAGGCGCTGGGGCACACCGTGGACGAGGCCCAGGACGGCGAGGAGGGCTACCTCAAGGCCCAGTCGCAGCAGTACGACCTCATCCTCTCGGACGTGCAGATGCCCCGGCTGGACGGCTTCTCCCTCACGCGGCGGCTCAAGTCCACCGTGGGGCTGTCCCGCATCCCGGTCATCATCCTGTCCTCGCTCGCGTCGCCGGAGGACAGGCGGCGCGGGGCCGAGGCGGGCGCGGATGCGTACCTGGTGAAGGGCGAACTGGGCGTGGAGAGCCTGGCGCAGACCATCGATCGTCTGACCTGAAGCGAGGCGAGGGGGAAGCTTGGACGTCGGTGCGTCCGCATACCGAGTGTTGCTGGTGGGCGAGGTGCTTCGGAGCGCCTCGCGGGGGTTGTTCGACGGGGTGGTGCTCGCCCCGGCCGGCAACGTCTGCGAGTTCTCCGAGGCCCTCGAGGTCGTGCAGCGTCTGCACCCGGACGTGGTCGTGGTGGACCTGTCCGGCCCGGATGCCCTCAAGGCCATTCAACGGGTGATGGCGGAGCGGCCCGTGCCGGTGCTCGCGCTCCACCCGGGCACGCTCTCCGGCGCCGAGGCCTTCCAGGCGCTCGCCTTCGGGGCCGTGGACGTGGTGGATCGGCCACACGAGCCCGGCATCGACTTCTGGCAGGCGGTGGGCCGCAAGTTGATGTTGCTCGCCGAGGTGCGCGTGTCGCGCCCCGTGCAGGTCCAGAAGCAGAACGTCCGTCCCGCGGCCACCGAGGCGCCGTACCCCCTGGTGGTCATTGCCTCCTCCCTCGGAGGGCCCAAGGCCCTCTCCGTGGTGCTCAAGATGCTTCCCAAGGACTTCCCCGCGCCGGTGTGCATCTGCCAGCACATCAGCCACGGGTTCACCGAGGGCCTGGCCCAGTGGCTCGGCTCCGAATCGCCGTTGAAGGTGGTGGAGGCCACCGACGGCGAGGAGATGGTGCCCGGCTGTGTCTACATCGCGCGCTCGGGCTCGCACCTGGTGGTGCGTCCCAAGGGACGGCTGGTGTTGGATCCCAGTCCCCCGGTGCGAGGCTTCCGGCCCTCGTGTGACGTGCTGCTGACGTCCGCGGCGGAGTCCTTCGGGACGCGCGTGCTGGGCGTCATCCTCACCGGAATGGGCCGCGACGGTGCCCGCGGACTCAAGGAGATCCGCGAGCGCGGCGGGCGGACCATCGCCCAGGACAAGGCGAGCTGTGCCGTGTACGGCATGCCCAAGGAGGCCGTGCGCCTCGGGGCCGCCGAGGAAGTGCTGCCGCTCGAGCAGATCGGTCCAACCCTCGTTCAGTGGGTACAGTCATGCTGACGGTGACCTCCAAGGCCCTGCAGCAGCTCTCGTCCCTGCTGTTGGAGCGGGCGGGGCTGAAGATCACTCCGGACGGCTACCACAGCCTCCGGCTGGCGTTGTCCACGCGCATGCCCGTGGTGGGCATCGTCAACGCCGAGGAGTACGTGAAGCTGCTGCGCTCCGCGGAGGACGAGCTGCGCGCGCTGCTGCCGCTCGTCACGGTGGGGCACACCGAGTTCTTCCGCGATCCCAAGCAGTTCCGGGCGCTGGAGAGCCGCATCCTCCCGGACGCCCTGTGGAAGGCGCGGCGGGAGAACCGCCGGGTGTCCATCTGGTCCGCGGGCTGCGCCACCGGCGAGGAGCCCTACAGCCTGGCCATGGTGCTGGCCGAGCAGGGCGCGCTCCCCATCGAGGTGGACCTGTGGGCCACGGACCTGAACCTCGCCGCGGTGGAGGCCGCGAAGCAGGGGCGCTTCTCGGCCCGCCGCGTGGCCGGCATGCACGGCGATCGCCGCACGCGCTTCTTCCGGCCGGTAGAGGACGGGTACGAGATCGTCTCCTCGCTCAAGGACTACGTGCGCTTCGACGGGCAGAACCTCGCCGTCCCCGTCTTCGAGAAGGTGAAGCCGGAGTCGCTGGATCTCATCCTCTGCCGCAACGTCATCATCTACTTCGATCTGCCCACCATCCGCGCGCTGATGGATCGCTTCCTCGCGGCGCTGCGGCCCGGGGCCCTGCTGCTGCTGGGCTACTCGGAGAGCCTCTTCAAGGTCTACGATCGCTTCGAGATGGTGGAGATGGAAGGGGCGTTCGTCTACCGGCGGCCCGTGAAGCCGCTGGCGCCGCGCACGCCCATCGGCATCGGGAACACGAAGTCCCACTCCGCGCTGCTCCCGTCGACCCGGGCCCTCAAGACGACGCTCGACACGTCCGCCAAGGTGCCTTCGGTAGCGCGCAAGACGGTGGAGGTGCCCGCGTCCAAGGCTCCCGAGGCGCCTCTTCCGGCGCTCCCCCCGGGCCCCCAGGAGCCGCCCCGGAAGTTGCTCGAGGCCTCCACCGGAGGCGCCGAGGCGGGCCGCACGCGCACCGGGGAGATGCCCGCGTGGTCGCTGATGCTGGCGCCGGGCGAGCGGCTCAACGCCGCCGTGCGGATGATCGAGCGCGGTGACTTCGTGTCCGCGGTGGCCACCGTGGAGCAGCTCCTATCGGACGAGCCGGGCCACCTGGACGCGTTGCTCACCCTGGGCAACATCTACTCGCTGAGCGGACGTGTCGTGGACGCGCGGGATGCCTTCGCGCAGGCCATCAACCGCGAGCCGCTGTGCGTGGAAGCGCGGGTGTTCGGCGGACTGGCGGAGCTGCAGGCCGGAGAGCTCGCCGAGGCCCGTGCGGAGCTGGGCAAGGCGCTCTTCCTGGAGCCCTCGCTGGCCATCGGTCACTACCTGATGGCGCAGGTGCACGAGCGGCTGAAGGATCACGAGGCGGCGCGGCGGCACTACCGCAACGCCATCTCGCAGCTGCGCTTCCCCCAGCGCCAGCTGGCCGGCCACTATCCGGAGCTGCCGGACTCGGCCGAGTCCATCTCCCGCGCGGCGCGTTACGCGCTCGCCGCGCTGGAGGAGGGACCGCTGCTGTAGCCGGCTACGCCAGGCCCTTGTCGTCGTCGAGGCCGCCCTTGCTCGGGTCGAGCGCGGCCGTGAACTTCTTCTGCAGGTAGGACCTGGCCTGGCTGCGCAGCAGCATGCCGGGGTCGGTGCCCTCGCCCTGGATGGCGCCGTCGGTGATGGTGAAGCTGGCATCGAGGTTGATGCCCATCACCTTGCCAATCACCTTCGCGCCGTCCCCGGCCCAGTTGGCCTTCACGCCGTACTTCTCCGTCCAGTACTCGAGGAGCTGCTCGACGCGCTTCCTGGCCTCGTCCTTCGGGAGGGAGTGGGGGACCTCGAACTTCATCGTGCCCATATGGCGCTCCTGGGTTCGTGAATGGACCCGCCCGGTCCAGGGATGCCGGAGCGGGAGGGGAACCCGGGTCTCGCCGCCGGGCGCGCGGAAGTCAACATTCCGATGACGCTCTGTCCACCCTCTCCCTCTGGGAGAAGGTGAGATTCCCGCTGCATCGGCCGTGCATTGGGGTTTGATGCCGCCGAGTCCGGACAAGGAGTGGTTCGCGTGTCCCCGTTGACCCGTTGGTTGTCCCTCGCCGCTGTCCTCCTGCTCGCCATGCCGGGGACGGCCCGCGCGCAGTACGCCTCCGATGCGCCGGTGCAGCCGCCGGACACGGCCTCGCTGCGCACCGCGCCCCAGGCACCTCTCACCCAGGAAGGACAGTTGCCGCCCGCGGCGCCCCGGGCCTCCGATGAGCCCGAGGCCAACGGGGCCATCCTCGATGGCCACCTGCGCTACGGCGCGTTCCTCTCCGGGCCGGGCAGCCTCTCCTTCATCCTGCACCACTCCGTCATGGGGGCACTGGGCGGCTTCTTCACCCAGGGCATCGCCAACGGCTTCAGCTTCGAGCGCAGCTCCCGCGAGGCCATGCTGGCGGGCACGCTCCTCGGCGCGGGGCTCGGGTTCGGCGCGTCGGCGTGGTGGCAGTTCTACAACTGGATCGACAAGCCGATGGGCTACTTCGGCATCGGCAACTCCCTCATCGGAGGCATGTTCGCCGCGGGCTTCGTGGACATGCTCACGCGCGATGTGACCGCGCTGGCCTGGGCCTCCTTCGTGGGGGCCGAGCTCGGTGCGTGGCTCACCGCGACCGTTGCCGGCAGCCAGTTGCCGCTCGATGACGGCATGCTGGTGGCCTCGGGAGGAGGGTGGGGCCTCATCTACGGCGCGCTGCTGCTGGCTGTCGTTCACTTCTCCGGCACGAAGATCTCCGGGAAGGCGTGGGCGGACACCCTGCTGATCACCCCGGGCATCGGCGCGACGGCGCTCGCGCTGGCCACGATGAAATACGACCCCAGCCCCGGGCAGATCCTGAGGGCGGACATCTTCGGCGTGGGCGTGGGCGCGGTGGTGCTGCTGCTGTCCGGACTGGTGCTCGGCGGGTTCGATCAGCCCACCCCGTACGTGCTGTCCTTCCTCGGCTCGGCGGGCGCCATCGCCACCGTGAGCCTCCTGTGGGAGGAGGCCGCCGAGCGTCCGGGCCCGCTGGGTCTCGGCCCGGCGCGCTCCAAGCCCTACCGCTGCGTGTGGTGGTAGCTCGGCTGCCGGGCGCCCGAGAGGGCGTCGTGGCGGGCGGGGAAGCGGGGCCCCATTTTTTCCCATATGGCGCGCGTCCTCCCGTTCTCAGCCCTGCTTCCTTCGCTCGAATCGCACCTGGCGGCCGATGACGAGGGTTCTCCCTTCAACGCTCCGCCCCGCTCCGCCTTCATCCGCCCGCTGCTCGACAGGGTGGACCCCACGGCGGAGCTGGGACGGCTGAGGCAGGCGGGCTCCGTCCTGCGCGACTCCCGCCCGGCCCTGTACCTGGCGGAGGTGTACAGCTCCGCGGGCCGGCTCGGAGGGCCTCCGGTCCGCTTCCTCCTGTGTGGCCTGGCGCCGGACGCGGCCGAGCCGCTGGAGCACGAGCCCTACCGGCCCCGCTCGGCCCAGGTGGAGCCCACCGTCACCCTGGCGGCGGACGACCATGGAGTGCTCCGGGCCCTGCTGGCCGAGGCCGCCGAGTTGAGCAGCACCGTGTGGCAGGGCACCTTCGAGGACGCCCCGGTGTCCCTGCGGCGCATCGAGCCCTCGCCCGTGGCCCGGCGCATCCAGGCGGTGCTCGACGAGGCGCCCCTGCGCCCCCTGGCCGAGCTGGATGAGCGCAGGCCGAGTCTGGCGGCCATCGTGCCGCTGTCGGATCCCGGGCTGCACTTCGAGCCGGTGCACCGCGCCATCCAGGGCCTGGAGACCTTCGAGGAGGAGACCTTCCTCGCGCTCGTGACGGCGTACGCGCGCATCCATGACCTGGACGAGCCGCTGACGACGCCTCGGGGCGTGGCCCTGGCGAACGAGCGGCTGGCGACGCTGGTGCGCGGACACCACGCGGTGCTGATGGTGCTGCCCGGAGGGCGGGGGAAGATCCTGCGCTTCCGGCAGGGGTTGGATCTGGCGCACCTGAAGGCCGCGCCGCGCAATCCGACGCTGCGCAGCCTGGACCTGGCGCTGCTCAACGCGCTGGTGCTGCGCACGGTGCTGGGCATCAAGGACCCCGAGGATCCGGGACACCCGCAGGTGTTCGCGGTGCAGGGGCTGGACTCGCTGGTGCGCGGCGTCCACGCGGGGACGTTCCAGGTGGGCTTCGCGCTCAACCCGCCGCCCCTGTGGGAGGTGCGCGCGGTGATGGAGGCGGCGCAGTCGCTGCCACCCAAGACGCTGCGGGTGGAGCCCGCGCCGCCCGCGGGGCTCCTGTTCCTGGATCCGGAGGCCTAGGAGCGGGGTGGGTGCCCTGCTGACAGAAGCGTTGGCGTGGCCCCAGCGCATGCCGCTCGAGCTCCGGCCCGGGGCCGGGGAGACGCTCGATTCCGTCTGCGGGGGAGAGGTGAGGGTGCTCCAGCGCCGCCGGGGCTACCGCTTCACGTTGGATCCAGTGCTGCTCGCGCACTTCGCCGTCTACGAGGCCGGAGCGGTGCGGGGCCGGCTGATGGACCTGGGCACCGGCTGCGGCATCATCCCGCTCATCCTCGCGCGGCGGTTGGGCTGCGAGAGCATCACCGGGCTGGAGCTCCAGCCGCGTCTGTTCTCCCTGGCCGAGCGCAACGTGCACCTGAACCGCTGCGAGCGGGAGGTGTCGCTGGTGCGGGGAGATCTGCGCTGCGTGGACCGGCTGTTCCCGAAGGCCAGCTTCTCCTACGTGCTGTGCAACCCGC
Source organism: Archangium sp. (assembly GCF_057119385.1). NCBI lineage: Bacteria > Pseudomonadati > Myxococcota > Myxococcia > Myxococcales > Archangiaceae > Archangium > Archangium sp. Next base: position 56,110 of record NZ_DBNGVP010000118.1, read on the forward strand.
CGTACCGGGCGCGGGAGCAGGGGAGGATCAGCACGGACATGGAGAAGGCGCTGGCGCGGCACGAGATCTCCTGCGAGCTGCGGGACGTGGCGCGCTCGGCGGCGTATCTGCTGAGGAGCCGCGGGAGCTTCTGCGGGGTGTACCCGGCCTCGCGGCTGTCCGAGCTGATGGCCGTGCTGCACGCGGCGAAGCTGGAGCCGAGGACCATGCGCATGGTGCACTCGCGCGCGGGGCGCCCCGCGAAGCTGGTGTTGATGCACGCCGTGAAGGGCGCGCCCACCGGGCTCACCGTGCTGCCCCCGCTCGTCATCCACGCCGATGACGAGCAGGCCTTCTCGCGCGAGGTCAGCGCGATGGTGGAGTGAACTTTTCACTCTGGCCATAAAGTCGTTTGGGACTCGGGTCGAAATTCCGCCTTCACTCTGAGAATCGCTGGTATCGAGTGCTACACTGAACGTGGCGTTTGCCGGGATTCACAGGGGGGGGTGGTGTTCTCCGACAGCGGTGCAGCACTCGCGACATCAGAGGAAGCCGCCGAGGTGAAACCCAACCCTGTGGACTCAGTCCAGTGACAACTGCTTCAGAGGAGAGAGCGCTCCATGCCTCCAGCTGCTCGAATCAGTGACATGCATACCTGCCCGAAGTCGGAGCCGGGCCCGGTCCCCCATGTGGGAGGGCCCGTATCGGCGGGTGAGTCAACGGTGCTCATCGGTTACATGCCCGCGGCACGAGTGGGTGACATGGCCGTGTGCGTGGGGCCTCCGGACTCCATCTCCCAGGGTGAGTCAACGGTGATCATCGGAGGCAAGCCCGCGGCGCGGTTGGGGGATCCGACCTCGCATGGTGGAGTGGTGGTCGCGGGCTGTCCGACGGTGCTCATCGGCGTTGCAGCTCAGTCCAAGTGCATGGCGGATGCGTCGGCGGGTGGCGCGCCCTTCGTGACCAAGGCCGGGTCGTAAGCGTCCACCAGGACCATCGGCATGCTGAAAATTCATGACACGCAGTTGTCCACGCTGCGCAAGCACTTCCTGGCTGAGTCGCTGGCCCGGTCGTTCCAGTCGTCCTCGCTGAGTTCCTCCGTGGAGTCTGCGACCGGCGATGTGCTGGTGGCGGATCCCAAAGGCAACCAAGCCCGGTACACGTTGGACGGGCATGGATTCGTCAATGGTGTGACGAGCCCCCTGGGTCGCCGTTGGCGGCTGGAGAATGACTCCCAGGGAAAGCTGCTCGCTCTATCCGACCCCAAGGGCCTGCGCCTTGGTTTGTCCTATGACTCGCGAGGCTTGCTCACCAGCACATCGCAGGGCTCTCACAAGCTCTTCGACGTAGGCTACGACAAGCAGGGACTGCTCAACGAAATCATCTACCCCGATGGGACCCGACGCACTTACGAATACAAGACGCCGCAGTTGATATCGGCCGTGGGCAACCGGCTGGGTGCCGGGGTTGAATACAAGTACGACTCCGGGGGATTGCTCGAATCCATCCGTGATGGGAATGGCCATCGGACACAGTTCGAGTATGGCCGGTGGAGCCGTCCTGATCGAGCCATCCGCGCGGATGGCTCGTACGAGTCGTATGTGTACAACTCCCGTGGGCTCGTCGAGCGGATCTTCACTGGCTCCGAACTGCTGGCCTACATCGAATACGACGACCAGGATCAGCCCGTCGTCATTACCTACGGTGGTGGAGAGAGGCTCTCGCGGGTCTATGAGGGTGGCAGGCTCGTTGAGACATCCACCGAGGGTTCCACCGTCAAGTATGTGTATGACGACAAGGGCCACGTCCTTGAGGAGCACCAGGATGACCTCGTCGTCCGGTATGACTATGACGAGTCAGGGGCGCTGACGGGTTTGGTGTATCCCTCCGGCGAGCGGGTCGAGTTCGCCCTGGACGCGGACCAGCGTCCATCGAGCATTCGGCTCTGGACGGGGGATTTCTACCGCTTCGGATATGGCGCGGATGATCGGACGATAGAACTATCCGGTCCCAATGACCTGACCACCGTCATCCGGCAATCACAGCTCGGGCTGCCTGTCTCGGTAGTGACCCGGCGATCTAACTTCGCCACTGCTCGGGATCTCTTCTCGTATACATGCGAGTATGACGCCGAGGCCCGGCTGCGGTCCTGCAAAGACTCCGCCTTCGGGAGTCGACGGTTCACCTACGATTCCGAGGGGCAGATTCTCGAGGTCGATTCCGAGAACCCCGGCCTGAGAGAGCGCTTCGCGTATGATCTCGCGGGCAACCGTGTGCGCTGGAACGAGCAGCGCGCCACCTTTGATTCCGTCAACCGGCTGATTCAACAGGGGGACACTTGGTGTGGCTACGATGCACGCGGAAACCTCGTGTCCCTGCGTTCTTCCGCGGGCGAGTGGATCTATCGCTATAACTTCCGCAACCTGCTCGTGGAGGCGCACGGGCCCGGTGGGCAGAGAGTTTCCTACGGGTACGATGCGCTCGGACGCCGCATCTGGAAGCGCACGGCGGCGGCGGAGGTACGCTACGTCTGGGCGGGTGAGACGCTCATCGGTGAGGTGGAGCGCTCCGGTAGCCGGACTATCACCCGTGATTTCCTCTACATCCCGGGGACATACACGCCATTGGCCATGCGTGTGGATGGCCGAATCTACTCCTACCACACGGATCACCGGGGTGTCCCGATCCGTCTCACGAACGAGGTCGGCTCCGTCGTCTGGGCCGCGGATTACAGCGCCTATGGCCAAGCGTCGGTCCTGGTGGAGCGGATTTCCAACCCCCTCCGTCTTCCTGGCCAGTATCACGATGAGGAGACGGGGCTGCAGTACAACCGCTTCCGGTACTACTCGCCGCTGCTGGGGCGCTACCTCACCCAGGATCCCACCACGTACTTGAATGGGCTCCATTTCTACAGCTATGCCAGCAATGATCCGATCAACTCGGCGGATCCGCAGGGACTCTGGAGCTGGAGTTGGAGTGCAGTCGCCTCAATAGCGGCCAGCGCCGTAGTTGGCATCGCCGTCACAGTTGCCGTTGGTGCCCTGCTGGCTCCGTTGGCGCTGCCAGCCCTGGCGGTGACGGCAGCTGCGGTCGTATTGGGAGGCGCCGCCGCAGGCGCCGTGGGCTTCGGCTTGAACGAGGCGCTCAATCAGACGGACTTCTGCTTCCTATGTATCCTCAAGGCGATGGGCAAAGGCGCGCTAGTTGGTGCCGTTGCTTCGTTGCCTTTCGTGTTCCTGCCTGCGGCGGCGGGGGCGCTGGCCTTCATGGGCGCAGGCGCTGCGAGCGGAGCCATCGGGTACATTGGCGACTGGCTCGCCAGCCCGGGAGCAGAGTGGAGTTGGTTGGGCTTCAGCATATCCGTGGGATTGGGGGCTGTCACCGCGGGCGTTGGGGCTAAATACATGAAGTGGAAGCAGAGCCGGAACGCTCCTCGTGAGGCTCCGCCCGCGGAGACTCCGGAACCGCCGGTGCCGCAGCCAGAGGCACCAGTAGGCCATTCGAAGGGCACCACCGTACGTCTCGATCAGGTTCGTTATAGTCAGAAAACGGTCAACCCGGAAATGAGGGGCAGTTCGGGGGACAAGGCTTCTATCAGCGATGTGGCGAATGACATGCGAAATAATGGCTGGAATACGAAGAGCGATCCCCCTGACATGGTGGATTGGGGCGATGGGCAATACCAAACGTTGGATCATCGCCGGATCATGGCGGCCCGAGAGGCCGGTCTGGAGGAGATTCCCGCCAACATTCACGCAGCCAGCGATCCACTTCCCCCTGATGTTGCGCAACGCTTCGAATTCCAAAAGACATTCACGGATCCAGTGACTGGAGTGAAATACAATAAGGGAGATTTGCCAACGACCTGGGGAGAAGCAGCGATGGGGCGCGCTGCCAAGCAGGGGTCGAGCTTCCCATTGAGAGGCAGCGTAGAGCCGCCCAAGCTTTCTGGTTCGGGTAATTGATATTGGCGAGGTTCTGGCAAGTGTCCAAGGTCAATAGTATCGATTCTATGTATCGGCAGTACCTCGAAACCAGGTTTGCTCCTGGGGCCGTAGCTTCGCTGATTGGAGTGCTTCATCAAGCGGATTTGACCGATGAGGCGAAAGCCTTGAAGGCGTACTTCGAGGGTGGGCCCGGTGTGATATATACCGCGCAGAAAACACCCTGGCTTGGGCGCAAGTGTTTTGTGGGAGCCGTGTTGCCGGGCACTGCCAAGCCCGGAGATTTGTGGTTCGACATCGTTGAGATGGCGATGATGGTGTTGGTGCCTGGGAACAACAAAGCCGATCCCAAGAAATGGTTCTGGCTGAGTACGCATCCTGCGTATCTGTGGCAGTTCAAAGGCTTCGCGGCCCTGTCGCGGTGGAGGCTGCGCCAGCAACATTTCTTGAAGGCCAAGGATCTCATGTCGACGGATGCGCGCTTCGCTTCCGTGCAGGAGACAGAATTTGTTTCCGACGTGTATCACGAGGAAGCGGTTGCCTACGCTCGTTGGTTTGGCAAATTCCTGTGTAGCCAACATGTCCTTCAACTGGCGAAAGAATTCCTGCCTCGGGAGTGCTTCGACTCTGTGCTGCCCAAGGGGGTCCGGTTCTGGAGTGAAACGGAGTTCGTGGACTCTCAATTCGTACGCATCGCGACCGGGCAAGACACGCTGGAAAAGGAGCCCGATGACGAGTTTGCGCTGAGGGAGAGCAAAGAGAACGAGAAGCTTGCCGACAGAATGCTCTACGAGGAGTGGGAGCGCAGGGTCGAGGTGGGCGTATCCACATTCGTTCCTCTACAGGTTGGCCTGGTACAGAAGTCTCCAGCACGAGTCTATGAGTTCATGGAACTCGAGGCCCTCGCACCGCGACCCGGATAGGCAGGCACTCGGTCTATGGCGGGAGGGAAGAGTGGAGTGACGGCTGCTGGCACAGACAAGAGACTCATCGTCGAGGTGCGCTGGGGCGCGAACGCGGGCCACAAGGCGGTGGTCGAGCCAGGGCGGGTGCTGCGTGTTGGCAGGGCGGAGCCGGCGGAGTTCGTGGTTGTCGGCGACACCGGAGTGTCCGCTCTGCACTTCGAGCTGGCTTGGGATGGAGCGACGTGCCAGTTGAAGAACCTGGCAAGTGGAGCGGGCACGCTGCTGAACGGGCAACTCGTGGATGAATCAGAGGTCTCCCACGGAGCCTGGGTGCGCGCGGGCCAGACCGATTTCTCCGTTTATTTCGAAGGCAATACCCCTCCGCCTTCGCCCGCTGACCCCGAATCCGCCGAGCGCAAGGCACGCGCGTTGGATGTGCTCTCCGGGCTGACCGGACCTCTCTTCGCGGTGCTGGATGCGGCGCGGGATGAGCGGATCCTCGTCCTGCTGCGCGAATCGGTAGAGGCGTATCGCTCCCTCTATGAGGGAGCCCAGGGCGAGGCGATGGCGGAGATCGCGCCCTACGTGGTCCATCTGCCCAGGGACTCGCGGCTGCTGCGGTCGCTGGTTCAGGAGGGGTGGGGGAGGAACTGGGGGATCTTCCTGTCCAGCCAGCGGCCCTTCAGGGACGTGCGGCGCCACCTCCGCAAGTTCCTCATGGTGAAGGACTCCGCGAACCGGGAACTCTACTTCCGCTTCTACGATCCGCGCGTCCTCCGGGTCTTCCTCCCCACGAGCTGGCCCGAGCAGAACCAGGCGCTCTTCGAGGGAATCGGGGCCTACTGGGCGGAGGGGGACGATGGCACGAGCCTGCTCCGCTTCGCCTTGAAGGAGCAGGCGCTCCACCGGGAGATCATTCCGCTCGCCGAGAGCCCGGCATAGACCGGGCCCCTCGGCTCGACCCCGGAATTCACGGCGTGGGGCTGGCCTCCTGCGGCTTCTCGTTCTGGGCGCCCTGCTGCTCGCGGCAGAAGGCGAGCTGCTGCTTGATGGTCTCGAGCGGCACGGCCAGCTCCAGCTTGAACTCGTTGCCGTCCGGCCGCACCTTCGCGAAGTCCAGCAGCTGCGCCAGTTCCTTCTCGCCCTCGGTCTGCGCCTTCATCCGCGCCAGCGACAGCGCGCCTCCGAGCGACTTGCCCAGGTCTGTCACCTTGTCCGCGTCCGGCCCCTTCACCTGCGCCGTCATCGCGAAGTCCGAGCTCGCGTCCACGTGCAGCTCCACGTTCTCCGCCACCTCGGCCAGCCGTGCCGCCAGCTCCTGCTGCTCCTGCGGGAACAGCTTCTTGAGCTGCTCCGTCGAGATCACCCCATACATCTCTCCGTACGTGCTGCTCTCGGAGATGACGGGCGGCTCGTCCGGCCCGCGGCCCTCGACCCGGTCGATCACCTGCTTCACCCCGTCCGCCGACCGGCCGAACACCAGCATCTGGTTGTTCCACAGGCCCATCTGCGGCCCGTCCCGCCGCACCACGCTCCCGTCCGGCATCTTGCGCTCGTACTGCCGCTCGAAGAGCCGCGCCTCGTCTCCGTAGTCGTAGTGCGTCGCCCCCCGGCTGCTCAGCAGGTTCTTCAGGCGCTCGTCCCCGAAGTTGCCCGAGAGGATGACCCCATCATCCGTGAGCACCATCCGGTCCAGGTCCTGGAACGGGTCCACGCCCGTCTCCTTCTTGAACCGCTCCAGCTCCGCGCCCTCCCGGTTCATCAGGCACTCCAGCAGCATCTCCCCGATGGGCGAGTGACGGATGGCGTTGGCCTCGATGACCACCGCCGTCTTCCCCTTGCCCCGGGGCAGCGCCGCCAGCACCGGATCGCTCGGCCGTATCGGCTTCTGCTCCGCCACCGTCCCCGCGTCCATCACCGCGGGCATCACGTACGTGCGCCGCTTCTCCATGCGCTCGCGCTCCGCCGGCCGCAGCCGGTTCGGGAACGCCACCTTCGGCGGGGGAGGGGCCTCCTCCTCGCCCTGTCCCGACAGCATCAGCCACGCGGCCAGGCCGAAGAGCACCACCGCGAACACCAGCCACAGTCCACGACGCCGCTGCTGCATCAGTAATCCCTCCCCTCGAACCACCAGAAGCCCAGCGCCAGCACGCCCAGGCCGAACACGAACACTCCCGCCAACAGCATCGTCAGCGACTGCACCCCCAGTGGCGTCGAGGCCGCCAGGTCCATTCCCGCCTTCGCCAGCGCGGACAGCCGCGGCAGCACCAGCGTCACGCCCTTGAACAGCTCGCGGCTCACGCCCTCCTCGAGGAAGGGGGCGATCTTCGTCCGGAAGCCCGCGATGACGCCCGCCACCAGCGTGATGCCTCCCAGCGCCGCGCACAGGGCCGAGCTGCGGATCAGCGTCGCCGTCGTCAGCATCACCGCGTACACCGCCGCGAAGCTCACGCACGCCAGCAGCGCCGAAATCACCGGCCCCACCGTCCAGTACCCCGTCTTCACCCCGAAGATGAGCACCAGCCCCACCGAGCCGTACAGCGACCCGAGCAGCGCCAGCGTCATCACCCCCACGAACGTGCCCGCCAGGATGTGCCAGCGGCGCAAGGGCAGGGCGAGCAGGTGCTCGATGCGCCCCGGCGACAGCAGGCTCGGCGCGAAGTCACAGCACGAGACGATGCCGAACAGGATGCCCCCGTAGAAGACCAGGGCCGCCGCCGCCATGAACACCGGCTTGAGCGCCACGTCCACCGCGCGGATGTTGATGTCCATCACCTCGCCGAACAGCCGCGAGGCCGCCAGCGCCCCGTCCACCACTTCGATCTTCAGGCTCAGCGACAGCGTCACCAGCACGCCCGTGACGCCCAGCAGGAAGGCCAGGATGAACTTGCGCGAGACCGCCTCGCGCAACACGTACCCCGCGATTCCCAACACGCCGTTCATGCCGCCACCCCCATGGCCGAGGCCAGCACGCTCTCCAGATCCTGCCCGTCCCGCTTGAGCTCCACCAGCAGCGCTCCCGCCGCCCGCGCCTTGTCCAGCGCCGCGTTCAGCCCCGCCGCGTCCGCCGCTTCCACGTGGTACTGGCCCTCGGTGCCCGCCGCCGTGAAGCCCGCCGCGCCCAGCGCCCCCGCGTCCGCTCCCGGCGCGAAGCGCACCACCCACCGCGCACCGCTCCGGGCCAGCTCCTCCAGCCGCCCCTCGCGCAGCACCTTGCCGTTGCCGAGGATCGCCACCCGGTCGCACAGCCGCTCGGTCTCCGCCAGCAGGTGCGAGTTGAGGAACAGGGTCGTGCCGCGCTGCACCTCCTCCTGGAGGATCCGCCGCACTTCCACCCGTCCCATCGGATCGATGCCGTCCGTGGGCTCGTCGAGGATCAGCAGATCCGGGCTGCCCAGCATCGCCGCCGCCAGCCCCAGCCGCTGCCGCATGCCCTTCGAGTACCCGCCGATGCGCCGGCCCAGCGCGTCCCCCAGTCCCACCCGCTCCAGCAGGCGCAGGTTCGCGGCCTTGTCCGGCTTCAGTCCTTTCAGGCCCGCCACCGTCCCCAGGAAGGCCGGCGCCAGCCACGCGCCCGGCAGGTGCAGCCGCTCGGGCAGGTAGCCGATGCGCGCCCGGATTCGCGGATCCTCCGGCGAGCCACCGAGCACCCGCACCGTCCCCTCCGTGGGCTGCACGATTCCCAGCATGCTCTTGATGAACGTCGTCTTCCCCGCGCCGTTGGGGCCGATCAGCCCGAACGCGCTGCCTTCTGGTACGGAGAGGTCCACACCCCGCAGCGCCTCGTGTCCGGCGCGGAACGCTCGCCGGTAGGTCTTACGGAGTCCGATCACTTCGATGGCTGGCACGATGCGCACTCTACGACGGAGCCCGGCCCGCGATTGCCCTGCATGCCACACGAGCCAGCACCCGAGCCCGTGTCCCGGCCGCTCGCGAGCCCCTTTGCGCACCCGGGAAATGCGGTTCGCACCTTTTTTCCGGGTGCTTGGAGGTCCCAACTTTTCCGGCCTTCGTGGTTTCGCGCCCTTGCGGGGCGCCCCTGCATGGCCCGGCGTGTGCACAAGCCGCGAAGCACAGGAGGCAACACCCCATGTCCACGATCAAGCTGATGGAGCAGGAGCTGTACGCGGCGCGCCGGGAGCTGGCGGAGGCGGAGCGCGGTCTGCGCGAGAACACCGAGGCGGCCCGGACCCGCTATGCCCGCGCCGTCCACGAGGCCGAGCTCGCCGAACGCATGGCCGCTCGCATGTCCAGGCAGCGCAGCTGGCTCGACGAGAGCTGGCGCCTGGCTGCTGTCTGAGCAGCCCCATCAGGAGATTTCCTTTCCGGTGGCCGCCAACGGTTTATACCGTCGGCACATGGCTCATCCGATCCACCGACCCCGCCGGCTGCGCCGCAGCCCGGCCCTCCGTGAGATGGTGCGCGAGACCACGCTCGCGCCCTCGGACTTCATCTATCCGCTCTTCGTCGTCGAGGGCCGCGACATCCGCCGCCCCATCGGCTCCATGCCCGGCATCTCCAACCTCTCGGTGGAGCATGCCGTCGCCGAGGCGAAGCAGGCCCACGCGCTCGGCGTGCCCGCGGTGCTCCTCTTCGGCATCCCGAATCACAAGGACGCCCAGGGCTCCCAGGCCTACGCGCGCGAGGGCATCGTCCAGCGCGCCATCCGGGAGATCAAGAACGCGCTGCCGGACATGCTCGTCATCGCCGACGTGTGCCTGTGCGAGTACACCGACCACGGCCACTGCGGCATCATCGAGGGCGGCCATGTCGCCAACGACGCCACGCTGCCGCTGCTCTCGCGGATGGCCGTGACGTGCGCCCAGGCCGGCGCGGACATCATCGCCCCCTCGGACATGATGGACGGGCGCGTGGCCTCCATCCGCTCGGCGCTGGACGAGGTGAAGCTCACCGAGGTCCCCATCCTCTCCTACGCCGTCAAGTACGCCTCGGCCTTCTACGGGCCCTTCCGCGAGGCCGCCCAGAGCACGCCCCAGTTCGGAGACCGGCGCACCCACCAGATGGACCCGGGCAACGTGCGCGAGGCCCTCAAGGAGACGGACCTGGACATCGAGGAGGGCGCGGACATGATCATGGTCAAGCCCGCGCTGTCCTACCTGGACGTCATCCACCGGGTGCGCGAGCGCGTGAACGTGCCGGTGGTGGCCTACAACGTGTCCGCCGAGTACTCCATGGTGAAGGCCGCCGCGCAGAACGGGTGGATCGACGGAGATCGGCTGATGCTGGAGATTCTCACCTCCATCAAGCGCGCGGGTTCGGATCTCATCATTACCTATCACGCGCTGGAAGCCGCGAAGCTGCTCGGTTGACGGTCGGGCACGGCGTCTCTACAGAATCGGCACATGGCCACCCGCAAGAAGAAACGGCCCCCCCATCGCAAGGCGGCACCCCCGGCGGCGACCCGGCGCACCCCCCGTGCCGGCAAGCGCCCGGGTGCCGCCCGCACCGCCATCCCCGCCTCCGCCGTGCGGCCCGCGGGGCCCCTCCAGTACAAGGTCGTCGAGCTGTCCACCGTGGACGAGGGGACGCTCGAGCGCACCGTGAATGAGTGGAGCCTCCGGGGGTGGACCCTGGACGGGGTGCAGTTCGCCATGCGCGAGTCCTCCAAGCGGCCCGCCATGGCCTTCGTCTTCTTCACCCGCGAGGGAGAGCCCGCCGCCCAGGACGTGGAGGGCGCGCGCGGCCGGCTGCGGCAGATGTCCGAGACGGGCTCGCCCACGGCCCAACTGGTGGCCTCGCCGGACTTCACCGGCAACGCCGCCGCCTCGTCCTCGCCGTACCAGCGGCCTCCGGGCATGGTGAGCGCCCATGAGCGGCTCGCGCAGCTCGCGGGCCTGGACGAGCCCGAGCGCCCCGAGCGGGGCCTCATCCTGGAGCCCGAAGAGTGAGCCCCTCCCATCCTGTCTTCTCCACCCACCGCCGGCCCGGCCTGCGCGTGGTCCACGACGGCGACGAGCTTCCGGGCTCACCCTATCCCAAGGCCTCGCTGTGGATGCGGGCGGGCGCGCGCATCGTGGACGTCGCGGTGGCCTGGGGTCTCTGCGTCGTCTGCGGCGCCGCCGGCGAGGTGGTGGCGCTGCTCTTCCTGCTGCTGGCCGACGGCATGCTCCAGGGCCAGAGCGTGGGCAAGCGCATCTTCGGCGTGAAGGTGATGCACCTGCCCACGCAGTCCGCCGCGCGACACCGCGACAGCACCCTGCGCAACGCCCCGCTGGCCCTCATCGTCCTGCTGGGGATGATGCCGAAGCCCCTCGGGCTGGTGGTGGGCCTCGCGGGGCTCGTGGTGATCGGCGGCGTGGAGGCCCTGCGCGTGGTGAGGGATCCGCTCGGCTGGCGGCTGGGGGATACCTGGGCCCAGACGCAGGTGGTGGACGGGAAGGTCGTCGCCGGAGCAACGGTTGCAGCACGCACACCTGTGACGGCCGCTCGCGTCCCAGGCAGATTCTTGTCCGCGGCCCGGCTCCGCCGGATCCGCCATTTCAAGAAGTCCAGAAGGGGAAAGCCTTGCGCATCGCGCTGACGTACAACCTCCGGTTGTCCGACTCGGAAGACGAGGCGGAGTTCGACACTCAAGAGACGGTGAACACGCTGGCCTCGGCCATCGAGCGGCTCGGCCACCGGCTCGAGCGTTTCGAGGTGAGCGGCCCGGCTTCCCGCACCGTCGCGCGGCTCGAGGCGTACAGCCCGGACCTCATCTTCAACATCGCCGAGGGCCGCCGCGGCCGCTTCCGCGAGGCCTTCTACCCGGCGCTCTTCGAGGAGCTGGGCTTCGCGTACACCGGCTCGGACGCGTACGCGCTGGCGGTGACGCTGGACAAGCAGCTCACCAAGCTGGTGCTCTCCAAGCACGGCATCCGCACCCCGGGCTGGCAGTTCGTCGAGAAGCTCACCGAGCTCAAGGCGGAGGATCTGCGCTTCCCCGTCATCATCAAGCCCAACTTCGAGGGCTCGTCCAAGGGCATCACCCAGGACTCGGTGGCCGAGACGTTGGAGCAGGCCCGCGAGAAGGTGTCCCAGGCCCTGGCGCGCTACCCGGCCGGCGTCCTCGTGGAGGAGTTCATCAGTGGCACGGACATCACCGTCCCGTACCTGGCGGCGGTGCAGAACGACCATGACGGCGTGCTCAGCCCGACGGAGTACGACATCGATCCGGCCGCCATCGCCGGCCGCAAGTACGCCATCTACGACTACGAGCTGAAGACGAAGAAGGAGAACGCCGTCAAGGTGCGCGCCCCGGCCAACATCCCTCCGAAGGTGGCCGAGGAGATGCGCACCATGTCGAAGAAGATCTTCCAGGCGCTCGACTGCCGGGACTTGGGACGGATCGACTTCCGGCTCAGCGACGCGGGCGTGCCGTATTTCCTGGAGATCAACGCGCTGCCGAGCCTGGAGCCGGGCGCGGGCATCTACGCCGCCGCGGCCATGGAGGGCATGCACCTGGACGGGGTGGTGGGCGCCATCATCCAGAGCGCGGCGCGGCGCAACAAGATCAAGGACGGCAAGCGCCAGGGCAAGCCGGCGCGCAAGTCGGGTCCGCTGCGCGTGGGCTTCACCTACAACGTCAAGCGCGTGAAGCCGGCGTTGGACGGCCAGGCGGTGGAGGACAGCGAGGCCGAGTACGACTCGCCCACCACGCTGCAGGCCATCCGCGAGGCCATCGCCTCGTGGGGCCACGAGGTGGTGGACCTGGAGGCCACGGCGGAGCTGCCCAGCGTGCTGGCCAGCACGCCGCTGGACATCGTGTTCAACATCGCCGAGGGCTTCAAGGGCCGCAACCGCGAGAGCCAGGTGCCGGCCATGTTGGAGCTGCTGGACATCCCGTACACGGGCTCGGATCCGGCCACGCTCTCCATCGCGCTGGACAAGGCGCTGGCGAAGAAGATCGTCCGCCAGGCGGGCATCCACACGCCCAACTTCCAGCTGATGCACACGGGCAAGGAGCGGCTCAACAAGGAGTTCACCAGCTTCCCGCTGATGGTGAAGCCGGTGGCCGAGGGCTCCTCCAAGGGCGTGGTGAGCAAGAGCGTCTGCCACAACGAGGCGGAGCTGCGCGAGGTGGTGAAGGAGATCGTCACCAAGTACCAGCAGCCGGCGCTCATCGAGGAGTACATCGGCGGGCGTGAGTTCACGGTGGGCCTGCTGGGCGAGCGCCGCCCGCGCGTGCTGCCGCCCATGGAGATCGTCTTCCTGGACAAGGCGGACAAGACGCCCATCTACAGCTTCGAGCACAAGCTGGATTGGACGGATCGCATCCGCTACGACGCGCCCGCGAAGCTGGAGCCCGCGCTGCTGGAGAAGCTGAGGGCGGCGGCGCGTGGCTCGTTCATGGCGCTGGGATGCCGGGACGTGGCGCGCATCGACTTCCGCATGGACGACAAGGGCCGCATCTACTTCATCGAGTGCAACCCGCTGCCGGGTCTGACTCCGGGGTGGAGCGACCTGGTGCTCATCGCGCAGGGCGCCGGCATGGACTACCGGGGCCTGATTGGCGAGATCATGGCCCCGGCCATCCGCCGCTACAAGGAGCGCGAGGCCCGCCGCGCGGCGGATGAGAGCGCGCTGATGAAGCTGGCCATGGAGAAGGCCGCCCTCGAGAAGGCCGCCATGGCCGAGGACAACAAGGCCGTGACGGGCTCGGGCTCCGGGTCGTCGTCCTCCTCGGGCGAGGGGCCGGTCCGCATGGACATGAAGGCTCACTGAGACAGGGCTGGGACCTGGCGGACGTCAGTCGTTGGTGAAGATCGGAAACCGGCAGAGCGTCTCGAAGCCGAGGCGCTCCAGCAGGGGCCCGGAGGTGCTCGCGCGGGAGTGGACGGTGGCGAGGGGAATGCCCCGTCCGGCGGCATAGCCCAGCCGCGCGGTCACGAGCGCCCGGTACAGCCCTCGCCCACGGAAGGCGGGCAGCACGAACGGCCCGCTCAGAGCATGACCGTGTTGGCTTCCACTCCGAGCAGCACGCTGCCGATGAGCTCCAGCGTGGCCGGGGCCACCATGGCGTGCTGCGTGGCCACGTGGATGTCGCGCAGGCAGCGCTGCAACGGACTGGCGCGGTAGACGGCCGTGCCTCCCGCCGCGTCGTACATCCGGTCCACCACGCGCGCGCAACTCCGCATGGCGTGCGTATAGGACAGCCGCAGCTCCGCCCGGTGCTTCACCGTCACCTCGCCGCGCGTGGCGGCCTCGAAGGTGGTGTGCACCGTCTCGAGCAGGAAGGCGCGCGCGGCACGCAGCGTGGCCTCGGCCTCGGCCACCGCCTCCTGCACCGCGGCCCTCCTGGCCAGCAACTGGCCACCGTGCGCCATGAGCTTCTTCTGGCTCGCCAGGGCCGTCAGCTCGTCGATGGCGCGGCGGGCGATTCCGAGCGCGACGGCCGGGATGCCCACCCCCAGCAGTCCGAAGGCGGGGAAGGCGTAGAGCGGCCGAGCGACACGCGGGCGCTCGGTGACGAGCGACATGCTCCGATCGGCGGGCACGAAGACGTCCCGTACCTCCATGTCGCCGCTGCCCGTGCCGCACAGGCCCGAGGCGTGCCAGGTGTCGTGCAGCGTCACGTCCGAGCTGGGGAAGAAGAACAGGCGCACCTCGGGCACGGGCCCACGCATCTGGGGGGCACCGTCCTTCGTCACCACCGCGCCACTCACGAGCCAGCGGCAGTTCTGGCTCCCACTGGCCCAGGGCCAACGCCCGGTGACCCGGTAGCCTCCCTCGACGAGCTCGGCACGGCCCATGGGGGCGGCCACTCCGCCGGTGATGACGTCCGGCGCTCCATAGATGACGCGGGCCTGCGGCTCGGGCAGCCACGCCGAGCACATGGCGGTGCACGCGCCGATCATGACGCACCAGCCCGCCGAGCCGTCCGCCCGTGAGAGCATCTCGACGGCCTCGATGATAACGGCCGGGTGCAGCTCGAGGCCTCCGTAGGCCTCGGGCACCACCATGCGGAAGAGCCCGGCCTGGGCCAGCTCCTGGGCGAGATCGGCTGGCAGCCGGCGGGCTGTTTCAATCTCCTCGGAGCGGGCGGCAACCCTGGGCGCGAGTTGGCGGAGGGTGGCGAGCAGCGGGTGCTCTCCAGCGGACTTCACGGCGGCGGAGGTCGTCATGCCGGAATCGTACGAGGAGCCCGGCCCGGCTGGCCAGTGACGCCATCGGGTTACGCTACGCCGCCGGTACCCAGGTGCCGTGGAAGGTGAACGGGAAGCCGTGGTCCAGCCAGGCTCGCGCCACCGGGCCCGCCTCCGGCGTCCTCGCGTCCAGCACCGCCAGGTACGTCTGGTCGCTCGTCGCGTCGTAGGTCTGGGCGAGCAGCCAGCCATCGTCCTCGGCCGAGCCGCCCGGGCGCGGGATGAACACGGGCTCGGAGGCGTAGTGCTCGCGCCCCAGCGTCACCACCGTCTCCCGGCCCGTCTCCATGTCCACCTTCACCAGCGCGTCCTGCGGCCCCCGCCACGCCTTCTGCCCCGAGTGCGCCGCCAGGTACACGTAGCGGTGGCGCGCCCCCGAGAGCAACGGCGTGGCCCCGGGGAACTCGCAGCGCCGATCCGAGATCTGCTCGGTGCGCAGCGTGCCCGCCTTCGGGTCGATCGTCGTCCGGTGCAGCCGGCCCTGCGCGTCCGTGGAGGCCCACCCGTGGATCTGCTCGGCCAGCCACTGGTTGGTGCCGAAGTCCGGGTAGCGCACGGAGTCCACCACGATGCGCCCGTCCTGCTCGAACGCGTTGCCGAAGTGCCACGTGTAGAAGGGCTCCGCCTGGAAGCGCATCACCTTCGAGGGCTCGTCGATGGGGATGACGAGCACCTCCGTTCCCAGCTCCGGCCGCCAATCGAAGTTGTCCGAGAAGCTGCCCAGGCCCAGCAGCACCCGGAAGATGCGGATGCGCATCGGGGCCACGAAGAAGAGCAGGTGCCGCTCGGTGGCGATGAAGTCGTGGATCATCACCATCCCGGGCAGGGGCACGCTGCCCATCCGGCGGATGGGGCCCGAGTCGGGCAGCTCGTACAGGTCCAGCAGGGGAACGCGCCCGTAGTGCACGCCGAAGTTGTACGCCGCCCGCCGCGAGCCCACCCGGTGCGGGTGCGCGGAGAAGGCCGGGCCCACCACGCCCTCGAACGTCGTCTCTCCGAGGGTGCGCAGGTCCTCCAGGGACAGCTCCGTGGGGATGGTGGACTCCACCAGCGCGAAGAGCCGCCCGTTCCACGTCATCGCCGAGGTGTTGGCCGCGTTCTTCGTCCCGCCGAACATCCGGCGCCACAGCGAGGGCGCCGCCGTCCCATAGTTGCTGTAGAGCACCTTGCCCGCCGTGCGCTCGGCCCGGATGCTCGGGGTGTCGATCGCCCGGGCCGCTCCCCAGGCACCACCCTCCGCGAAGCGCACCGCCAGCGCGCCGCCATCCCCGTCGAACCAGTGGCCATAGCGCTGCTCGCCCACGCCGAAGCTCACCGGGCCCACGCGCACCAGCGTGCCCTTCAAGTCCTCGGGGAGCCGGCCCTCGAGCCTCATCGGCTGGAAGCCATGGTCCCTCGTGAAGTCGCGGTAGGCGTTGAGCCAGGACGGCTTTCCAGGGGAGGGCGGGGGCGCGGCGGCGGCAATCGGCATCATGGGCGGATGATGGCTTCCCACCCCGGGTTCGACAAGGAGCCGAGGGCCCGTCTCCTCGTCCGTGGAGGGAGCCGCATCCTGCCCTCCAGGGCATCACGTCCTTTCCGGCCCATCTCCACCCTTGAAGTGGAAGACAGGCACTCGTCTTCAAGGGAGGCGCGCATGGTCCGCGGATTCGCCATTACCACGTCCACTTCCTCGATCCGGTTGGACGGCTCGGGCCGGGGAGAGCTCACCTTCACGGTCTCCAATGCGCTGGGGCGGCCGGTCCGGGGCCGGGCCGTCGTCGAGCCCGAGGGAACGACCTCGCGGGACTGGTTGGCGCTCGACGGGGAGGCGGAGCGCGATTTCCCTCCCGATGGCACCCACCAGTACACCGTGAAGGTGAACGTTCCTCCCGGCACGCCCCAGGGGCAGCACGCCTTCCATCTCTCCATGGTGAACGTGGCCAATCCCGACGAGGAGTTTACCGTCGGGCCCTCGGCGAGCTTCCAGGTCCCACTTCCCCAGGCTCCCGCGCCCAAGAGGAAGTGGCCCCTCGCGTGGATCGCGCTAGCCGCCGGCATCCTCGTCATCGCCCTGGGCACCTTCCTCGCGCTGCGCGGCCGGGGTGACGAAGACAAGGGCGTGGGCGGCGCGGGCGAGGCGGGACAGGCCCCGGCGAAGCAGGTGTTCCTGACCCTCGATGGAAAGGAGTCCTATATCGAGCTGGGCAACCCGAGGGAGCTGATCTTCTTCGGCCCCATCACCATCGAGGCGTGGATCCGTCCGCGGTCCCTCAATGGCATCCGCAACATCGTGGTCCACGGCCACACCAACTCGCCTCCCGCCGAGGTCTATCTCCGCATCAACGGCGGGAAGTACCAGGTCGGCTCCTTCAACGGGCAGGACTTCTCCACGAGCGCCGACGTTCCCCCCTCGGACGTGGGCCGGTGGGTCTATCTGGCTGGCGTCTACGACGGTGCCCGCTGGGTGCTCTACCGGGATGGCGAGCTGGTGGCGTCCGCGCCCCAGCCGCTCGGCGCCTTCTTCGTGGATGGCTCCTGGGCCATTGGCGCCCGGGGCGGTGGGCGCGAGCGCTTCTTCCAGGGAGACATCCGCGACGTGCGCATCTGGAACCTGCCCCGTGGCCAGCAGGAGGTCCGCGCGGACAAGGATCGGACCTTCACGGGCAACGAGCAGGGGCTCGTCGGCTACTGGCCGTTGAACGAGGGGCAGGACGTCGTGGCCCGGGATCTCTCGCCCAGCAAGATCGATGGTCTCATCCGCGATGCCACCTGGGGTTCGGAGTAGAGGGGAAGAAGTTTCCACCGTTCACATGGGACGTGAACGGTGGTTACATTTCGTGCCATGGCCATGCGTGGTACCCGGAAGAAGACGGCGGAGAAGCCCCACTACCACCATGGAGATCTGCGCCGGGCGCTGTTGGACGCGTCGCTGGCGCTCATCTCCGAGGAGGGCTTCGGGGCGCTGTCGCTCCGGGAGGTGGCCCGGCGGGCGGGGGTGACGCACGCGGCGCCCTACCGTCATTTCGAGGACAAGGAAGCGCTGCTGGTGGCGGTGGCCGAGGAGGGCTTCCGCGTCATGACGGCCCGGATGAAGGAGCGCATGGCCCGGGAGACGTCGCCCGAGGGCCGTCTGGCGGAGTGCGGCGTGGCCTACGTGCTCTTCGCCGTGGAGCACCCCGCGCACTTCCGGGTGATGTTCGGGCCGCACTTCACGCAGCCTCCCAAGCTGGGCCCGCCCGGCGGGGACACGGATTCGTTCGGTCTGCTGGTGGACTCCATCACCCAGGGTCAGCGGGCCGGCGTGTTCCGCGAGGGCGAGCCCCTGCCGCTCGCGCTGACGTGCTGGTCGCTGGTGCACGGGCTGAGCTCGTTGCTGGTGGACCGGAAGCTGGAGATGTCGGGGGTCATCACCGTCGCGCAGGCCGAGACACTGGCCCTGGAGCAGACGCGTCTGTTGCTACGAGGGCTGATGCGCGCAACGAGCAATTGACCGGGAGAGCGCCTCGGCTAGGTTGGCGCCCCATGGCCAACCCACCCGAGAGCGAGCCCACCGAGAAGCGCGTCCGAGCCCGGGAGCTGGGCATCCCGTTGGGCCGTTTCAAGACGGGCCGGCACAACGCCATCACCGACGTGGAGGGCGTGCTCGTCGGGCACAGCACCATCATCCGGGGCGAGGGGCCGCTGCGGCCGGGCCATGGCCCCGTGCGCACGGGCGTCACCGCCATCCTCCCCAACCGCGGCAACATCTTCATGGAGCGGATGAACGGGGGCGGCTTCGTGCTCAACGGCGCCGGTGAGGTGGCCGGCATGACGCAGCTCCTGGAGTGGGGCCTGGTGGAGACGCCCATGCTCCTCACCAACACCATGTCCGTGGGCGCCGCGTCCGACGCCCTGGCCCGCCACATGGTGGAGCAGTACCCGGGCATCGGTGACGAGCACGACGTCATCATCCCCATCGTCGGCGAGTGCGACGACAGCTACCTCAACGACATCTCCGGCCGGCACGTCCGGGCCGAGCACGTCTTCGAGGCCATCCGCAATGCCTCGGAAGGCCCCGTCCCCGAGGGCAACGTGGGCGGTGGCACCGGCATGGTGACGTGCGACTTCAAGGGCGGTATCGGCACCGCCTCGCGCAAGCTCCCCGAGGCCCTGGGCGGCTACACCCTGGGCGTCCTCGTCATGTCCAACTTCGGCAAGATGCACAACCTGCGGGTGGGCGGCCTGCCCGTGGGCGAGGTGCTCGCCGAGAAGTTCAAGGACACGCCCCGGCGCGGGCAGACGTACGGCTCCATCATCGCGGTGGTGGCCACGGACGCCCCGCTGCTCAGCCATCAGATCAACCGCCTGTGCAAGCGCGTGTCGCTGGGCATCGGCCGGGTGGGCAGCTACGCGGCGCACGGCTCGGGGGAGATCGTCGTCGGCTTCTCCACCGCCAACATCATCCCCCGGCGCACCCAGAAGATGGTCTACAAGCTGAAGATCCTCCTGGATCAGCGCCTGGACCCCCTCTACGAGGCCGTCATGGAGGCCACCGAGGAGGCCATCCTCAACGCCATGTGCATGGCCACCTCCATGAAGGGGGTGAACGACAACTACGTCCCGGCGCTGCCCCTGGACGAGGTGCGCCGCTTCGTGCAGGCCTGCCGGCCCATCTTCGCCTCGGTGAAGAAGCGCCCCCAGCAGACGAGCGCCCCCGTGGGCCGGGACAAGCCGGCGGACGTGGACAAGGAGGGGGAGGTGACGGCCGGAGCGGTGCTCCCCACCGAGGTCCGGGGGGCCGAGGGCATCCCGTATCCCACCCGTCCGGCACCGGACGATATCGAGGACTCCTCATCCGGTGGATCTTCTGGTAGTTAGGCGCCCCTCGTTTGTCCTACCTCTCTCAGGAGACGCCTACATGGCCCGCAGCAAGAGCAAGCACCGCCGCGTTCAGAACAAGATCAAGCAGAAGTGGAAGCGCCAGTTCAAGCGCAAGGCGGCCAAGGCGGCCGAGGGCGAGAAGAAGTAATCTCGCTCGGTTGCCTCGGACCCGCTCCACGCGAGCACGCTCGCCTGCCTACTGGCGGGTCGCCGTGAAGGAGCGGGTCACCGAGCATCGCCGGGTATTGCCGGCCGTGGTGCTCGAGTAGTTGCCCTGCCAGTCCCCCACCAGTCTGGGCACGCCGCCATCCCCGATCGCGGGGATGTAGCGCCCGGAGAGGATGGCCGAGTCGGGCCCCCGGGTCCCCCCATCCATGTCCTGCCCCAGGCTGTTGCCCACCAGGCTGAAGTCGTACGTCGCGTAGAGCGTGCCGCGCAGCGTCATGCGATCCAGGTTCGCGGTGACGTCGCTGCCCTGGCGGCTCACGTCGATGGGACCCACGGGCAGATCCACCGGCACGCCCTCGCAGGCGGAGGGGAGTGTCCCCGGGTCCAGGGCCAGGCCGTAGCGGCCCTCCATGGGCGGGCAGTCGATGCAGCCCTGGGAGGTGCCCCCACACCCGGAGGCGAGCAGGAGCGCTCCGGCGAACGTGAGGGTCAAGGTGGGGAAGCGGAAGCGTCCAGAAGTCATGGATCGTCTACCTCGGGTAGGGACCCCCGGCTTCCCGCTGAGAAGCGACGTTCCTACGTTCTGTCGCGTCCTGGGCGGGATGTCGTGGGGTGTGTCGTGGGGGAGGGGTGGGCGTGACTGGGCTCGACACGAAGCGGTGGTCCAATCTTATCTTCGCCGGGCTGTTCGCCCTGGCGCTGATTCTCTTCTCGAGAATCCTGATTCCTTTCCTGATGCCGGTGCTGTTGGGGGGCTTCCTGGTGGTGCTGTTCCGGCCGCTGCAGGATGTCCTGTTCCGCACGCGGCTGAGGGCGTACCCCTCGCTGTGCGCCGGCCTGTCCACGGTGGCCGTCTTCCTGCTCATCCTGGTGCCGCTGGCGGTGGTGGGCTGGCTGGTGGCGCGCGAGATGCTCGGGCTGATGGAGCACGCGCAGGTGCTCGTGGACCGCATGGAGCAGGGCGAGCTCGCCGCGAGCCTGCCGAGGGGTCTGCGGCGCTACGTGCCGGCGAACCTGCACGGCTCGCGGACGGAGGAGGCGCTGATGGGGGCGATGACCAGCGGGGCCTCGGTGCTCAAGGATCTGCTGGGGGCCGGCACGGAGCTGATCATCGATCTGTTCCTGATGACGGTGGCCATGTACTACTTCTTCCTGGATGGCCGCCGCCTGTGGGCCGAGTCCACGCAGCTGGTGCCGCTGGACAAGCGCTACATCCAGGCGTTCGCGCAGGAGTTCACCGACGTGGCGCACGCCATCGTCTACGGCAACACCATCACCGCCTTCGTGCAGGGGGCGATGGGGCTGGTGGGGCTGTTGCTGGTGAAGGTGCCGCACGCGGGGGTGTGGGGCGCGGCCATGGTGCTGGTGTCGCTGGTTCCGGTGGGGGGCACGGCGCTCGTCTGGGGCCCCATCGGGGGGGTGCTGCTGATGACGGGCAAGGTGAACGAGGGCGTCTTCCTGCTGGCCTGGGGCGCCTTCGTGGTGGGCAGCATCGACAACGTCATCCGGCCGAAGCTGTGCGGCTCGCGCATGGCGCTCCACCCGCTGCTGGTCTTCCTGTCCATGTTCGGCGGGCTGGCGGTGTTCGGGATGATGGGGCTGCTGGTGGGGCCGCTCATCGCCTCGCTCTTCATGGCCATGGTGCGCATCTACCGGCGTGACTTCCTGGGCATCCTGCCGCCCGTGCTGCCGGCGGTGTCCGCTCCCGTGCCCGTGCCGGTGGCGGTGCCCGTGGCGGTGTCCCAGCCGGTTCCGGCGCCGCAGCCAGTGATCGCTCCTGGACCAACGGTCGCCGAGGTCTGACGCCCGGGCGCCACGAGCCTGGACAACGGCCCATACGGTGGGTGAGTCTGCTGGCCATCCATGATGGCCTCTGGACGCTGGTTGTCTCGCTGGGGCGTGGTGCTGGCCCTGGCCCTGATGCTCACCTCGCAGGCCGCGCGCGCCGAGCGCGTGGCCGTCTCCGCGCTCGAAGGAGACAAGAACAACAAGCTGCGCGCCCAGGTGACGGGGTTGTTGCGCAAGACGCGCAAGGTGAAGGTGTTGCCGCCCGCGGTCTGGGCGATGGCCGCCGCGAAGCTGAAGATGCGAGGCCCCGCCTCGGTGGATCCCCGGGTGGTGGCGCGTCTGGCGCCGAAGCTCGAGGTGGACGCCGTGCTCACGGGCTCGGCGGGGCGGACCTACAGCACCTTCAACGCCCGGCTGCTCGACGCGGAAGGCCACGAGGTGTGGACCGGGGAGTTCGTGCTGCAGCGCGGGCTGCTGCCGAAGTACGAGGCCCAGAAGTTCACCCGGGCGGTGCTCGAGGTGGTGCTGGTCTCGAACCCGCCCGCCCCCGAGCCGTCCGAGACCCAGGCACCCGAGCCGTCCGAATCCGTGGCGAGCCCCACGCCCGCGCCCCAGCCGGCGCCCGCGGTGGAGCCGCCCGCGTCCGAGCCCCATGCGGCGGGTCAGGCCGAGCCGGAAGCGGTGGAGCCGGCCCGTCCGATGGAGTCCGCGCCGAGGGCCGAGGCCACGCCCCCCGCGCCGAAGCCGGTGCTCGTTCCGGAGGCGAAGTCCGCCCCGGTGCCCGCCTGGGAGGAGCTGGACGAGGAGTCGCACACGTACCTCACGGAGCTCGAGGGCAGTGGCGGAGGCTTCCCCGAGGAGGGGGGCACCGCATCGGACGCGGGCCGGTTGCCGCCGCGGGTGAAGGTGTTGCTCGGGGCGGCGGTGACGTGGCGCCGGTACTGCGCGCGGCCGGGCGTGATGGCGTGCAGCGAGTACGACGCCCTGCCTCCGGAGCAGCAGTTGGGGGACATCGCGGACTTCACCTCGAACGCGCCGTACGCGGGGCTCGCCGCGGAGGCGGAGGTGTTCCCGCTGGCGCACTGGCCGACGCTGCTGCGGGGCGTGGGGCTCACGCTGGGCTTCCAGCGCAGCTTCGCGCGGACGACGGTGCAGGTGTCGACGCCCATTGGCGAGACGCCCGAGCGCGAGGTGTACGCGACGGACACGGCTTATGGGGCCATGCTGGCGTACCGCTACTTCTTCGACCTGGGGACGCAGGCGACGCCGCTGTGGGGCCATGCCGGGGTGCGGCTGGGGGCGCTCGGCCGGGAGTTCGACGTGGGCGAGCGGCTGGAGACGCCGCTGCCGGTGGTTCACCGCTTCTACCCGGCGGTGGGGCTGGACGTGTCGGTGCCGTTGATGCGCGCGGTGCGCATCGAGGGCGCGGGCCAGCTCTTCTTGCGGCCCAACCCCGGGCAGTCGCTCTGGGCGGACACGGATGGCTCGCGGGTGGCCGAGGTGCGTGACTACGGCGACGCGGTGTCGAGCCTGGGCTGGGCGGCGGAGCTGGGCGTGGCGGGAGACCTGTGGGGCCCGTTCGGCTACTCCGCGCGCTTCCGGCTGGAGTCCTACAAGGATCGCTTCACGGGGCAGGGCTCCCGGCGCGGCTGGACGGACAACGGCGTGGCCGAGGAGTCCTACTCGAGCATCATCGCGGGCATCACCGCCGCCTGGTGAGACTCCGGGGAAGGCCTGGGCCCGTCACACGGAGATGAGGCCCTTGCGGATGCCCTCGGTGACGGCCTCCACGCGGTTGGTGACCTCGAGCTTGCGGTAGATGTGCTCGAGGTGGGTGCGGATGGTGGCCTTGGAGAGGTTGAGCAGCCGGGCCGCCTCGCTGTTGGACACGCCCTTGGCGATGAGCTGGAGCAGCTCCGTCTCGCGATTGGAGAGCGGCTTGAGCAGGGGCTCGCTGGCCTCGGAGGCGGCGGCCGCGGCGGGCGGCTCGGGAGTCTCGGGCGCGGCGGGAGCGGGCGGGGCCACGGGCTCGGTGGGCACGGGGCTGGAGTCCGGCTCCACGCGGAAGTGGCGCAGCAGCCGGCGCGCCAGGCTCGGCTGGATGACGGTGCCACCGGCGCGCACTTCCTTGATGGCCTCGATGATCTTGTCCGCGGGCGTGCCCTTGAGCAGGTAGCCCGAGGCGCCGGCCTTCACGGCCTCGAGGACTTTGTCCTCCTCGTCGAAGATGGTGAAGATGAGGATCTCCACCTGGGGCCAGCGCGCCTTGACCTCGCGGGTGACGTCGATGCCGCTCATGCGGGGCAGGCCCAGGTCCAGCAGGAGGACGTCCGGGGTGACGCGGGGCACCTCCTCGAGCGCGGCCTCGCCGGACAGGGCGGTGCCCACGATGGTGATGTCCTGGTTGCTCTCGAGCAGGCGGAGCTGGTTCTTGAGGATCTTCGTCTGATCCTCGACGACGAAGACGCGGATGGGGGAGGGCGCGGTGGCGTCGGTCATGGGCTGGAGGGGAGGGAGAAGGATACGCGGGTGCCGTTACCTGGCGCCGAGTCCACGATGAGGGTACCGCCGAGCTTCATGGCCCGCTCGCGCATGTTGAGCAGGCCGTAGTGGCCGCGAGGCGTCTGCTTGGGATCGAAGCCCTTGCCGTCGTCGCGGACGGAGAGGTGCACCGTGTCCAGGTCGTAGTCGAGCTTCACCTGTACCTGCCTGGGCTGGGCGTGCTTGACGGCGTTGGACAGGCACTCCTGGAGGATGCGGAAGAGGGCGAGCTGGGCATCCGGGGACAGCTTGCGCGGCAGGCCGGTGCGCTCGAAGCGCAGGTCCACCTGGGTGCGATCGCCGAACGTCTTCACGTAGTCCTCGAGCCCCTGGGTCAGCTCGAAGTCCTCGCGCATCATCTGCAGGTTGCGGCGCAGCTCCTCGATGGACTCCTCGGCGGTGCTCTTGAGCTCCTGGATCTCGGAGCGCAGCGAGTCGTCCTTCGCCATGCCGAGGATGAACTCGGCCTGGATGATCATCGAGGAGAGCGAGGCGCCCAGGCCGTCGTGGATTTCGCGGGCCAGGCGGCTGCGCTCCTCCACCACGGCCAGCTCCTTGAGATCGCCCTGGAGCTCCACCACTTCGCGGTGGGAGGCGGCCTCGCGCTCGCTGAGGTACACGAGCACGTAGACGATGGTGAAGTTGAGCGCCGAGTACCACAGGAGGGTGAGGACCTCGACGGCGGTGACCTCGCGATTGAGGAGCAGATCCAGGCGGGCGGTGATGGGCAGCGCCAGCATGGAGGGGAGGATCGCGATGGGCTTGGGGAAGAGGATGGCGAAGAGGGTGGTGAAGAGCAGCTGCGTGCCGAGCAGGGGGCTCTGCAGACCGCCACCGACCTGGGGCTTGTTGATGAGCACCACGACGATGAGCAGATCGAAGCACAGGGTGATGTACGTCACCCAGCGGCCGGCCTTGGGGTGGTCGATGACCGTGTAGTTCGCGACGCTGTAGAGCAGCATGGCGAAGTAGCCGGCGAAGGCGAAGTTGCCCTGGAAGTTGAAGTAGCGGGACCACGCGGGCACGGCGAGGATGGCCAGGCCCAGGGTGAGGAAGCAGAGGCGCGCGAAGAAGAGGGCGCGGGCCCGGGCCACGAAGCGATCCTGCTCCCAGGAAGCGGCGGCCTGCTCGGCGGAGATGTTGTCGGTGAGCTTGCGCCGATCGAGCACCGCCCGCACGCGAGCACGCCGGTGCGAGTCGGGGTTGTGGTCGTCGAGCGCGAGAGCGGGTTCCATCGGACCGGCAGCTTAAGGGACCTGCCGGGTTCTCGGGAATACCACCACTTCAGCGGATGCCTGCCTCCCTGGTGCCGGGAGGCGGCGGGGGCTACTGCGCGGACGGGGTGGCGCAGGCCTTGCGCGCCTCGGGCTGGCGCGCGAAGACGTACTCGAGCCGGTCCCGGGACTCGCCGGTGGCCTCGTTGAAGAGCGGGGTTCCGCCCGCGTACATGGTGCCCTCGGCGTTGCCGTAGCGATCCAGCTTGTGCTCCTGGAGCCAGCGGTCCACGCAGGCCTCGGTGGTGGCCTGGGTGTCTCCCTGGCCCTTGGGGCCGGCGTTGGTGGGGGCGGTGAGGGTGGCCCCGGTGGAGCCGGTCTGCGGGCCGGCATCGTTGGCGGAGGGGTTGTCGGCGGGCTGGTTCTCCCCGGTCTTCTTGGGGCAGCCGGTGGCGAGCAGGGCGACGGCGAGGAGGGCGAGCGCGTGTCTCATGGGTCCTCAGGAAAGGCGGGTGGAGGTGCTCGGGATGGCGACGGAGCGGGGCGGGACGATATTCGTTCGGGTGCGGGCCGGGGCGGCTTTTCGCCAGCGGGGTTGACGGCGGACAGGGGCTCGGCGAGGGTCGCGCGCGTGGAACGAGTGGCTTCGGCACGGGTGCTGGTGGTGGGCGCGGGCGGATTGGGCTGTCCGGCCTCGCTGGCGCTCGCGCGCGCGGGGGTGGGGCACCTGACGCTGGTGGACCCGGACCGGGTGGACGTGACGAACCTCCACCGGCAGCTCTGGCACCGCACACCGGACGTGGGCCGGCACAAGGTGGAGTCGGCGGCGGAGGGACTGAGGCGGGCCTTCCCGGCCCTGAGGGTGGAGGCACTCGCCGAGCGGGTGGACGATCGCAACGCCGCCTCTCTGTTCCGGGCCCATGACGCGGTGGTGGATGCCACCGATGGCACGTCCACGAAGCTCTTCCTGTCGGATGTGGCGGTGGCCGCGGGAGTGCCGCTCGTCTACGGCGGGGTGCTGCGGATGCAGGGGCAGGCGATGCGCGTGGAGCCCGGCGGGCCGTGCCTGCGCTGTCTCTACGAGGAGCCTCCTTCGCCGGACGCGGTGCCCACGTGTGCCCAGGCGGGGGTGCTCGGCTCGATGGCGGGGCTGGTGGGGGCGCTGCAGGCCATGCTGGTGCTGGAGCGGCTGACGGGATCGGCTCCGGTGGCGGACGGAACGGCCACCCTGCACGTGCTCGATGGCGCCACGCTGCGGGGCCGTCAGGTGCGCGTGCGCCGGGCTCCCGATTGCGAGGGCTGCTCCCGACCGCGCCCACCCGTCTTCACCGAGGAGAGTGCCCGATGCACGAGGTGACCCGGACGCTGGACATCACCCGCGAGGTCTGCCCGATGACCTACGTACGCACCAAGCTCGCGCTGGAGGCGCTCGACGACGGCGCGGTGCTGGAGGTGGTGCTGCGGGGAGACGAGCCGCTGAAGAACGTCCCGCGCAACGCGCGCGAGGAGGGCCACGAGGTGCTCGTGCTGGAGCCTCGGGGCGATGGAACCCACCGCCTGCTGCTGCGCAAGCAGGGAGGAGCCTGAGAGATGGCCACGATCCGGATTCCCACCACGATGCGGAGCCTCACGGGCAACAAGGGCGAGGTGCGCGTCGCGGGCGCCACGGTGGGCGAGGTGC
The DNA here is from genome assembly GCF_057119385.1 of Archangium sp. NCBI lineage: Bacteria > Pseudomonadati > Myxococcota > Myxococcia > Myxococcales > Archangiaceae > Archangium > Archangium sp. Next base: position 83,314 of record NZ_DBNGVP010000118.1, read on the forward strand.
TGAACAACCTGGAGAAGGCGCACCCGGGGATTGGCGCGCGGGTGTTCGACGACAAGGGCGCGGTGCGGCGCTACGTGAACGTGTTCCTCAACGACGAGGACATCCGCTTCCTGCAGGAGCTGTCCACGCCGGTGGCGGACGGGGACCGCATCACGCTCATTCCGGCGATCGCGGGAGGGTAGGGCGATGGCGCTGCGCGAGGAGCAGATCCTCCGCTACTCGAGGCAGATCCTCCTGCGCGAGGTGGGGGGGCGAGGGCAGGAGAAGCTGCTGGCGGGAGGCGTGCGGCTGAAGGCGGCGGATGTGGCGGGGCTCACGGCCGCGGCGTACGTGGCGGCCGGGGGCACGGCGGTGGAGCCAGGCCCCGAGCCCCTGCTGCCCGGTGCCGAGGGCTTCCTCGTGCGGGCGGACGAGGTGGGCCGGCCGGGTGCTGAGGTCCTCACGCGGGTGCTGCCGGACGTGAACGCGGACGCGCTGCCCGCGCGCGGGACGGGGCGGCTGGCCGAATTGCCCGCGGTATGGGACGGCGAGGGCCCCTGGGTGGCGCTGGGCGGTGATGGGACACGGGGCGTGGCCGTCTTCCGGGGCGCCTCGGGGTGTCCCGGATGCTTCGAGGCCACCACGGCCGGGCTGGGGGCTCCGCCCTCGGGAGCGCTCGGGGTGGGGCTGGGTGCCTTGGGCGCGCTGATCCTCCAGCGGCTGCTGCTCGGGATGGAGCCGGTGCTGGGCGCCCGCGGATGGGAGGCACCGGGCCTGCTGACGGACCTGCCGGTGCGGCGCTGTGGCCGGTGTGGCTGATCCAGGAGCCCGCGTGAGCCCCCCGCTGCCGGAAGACTTGTCGGACGTCATCCGACACCTGGCGTCCTGCTACCCGCGGGAGGGCTGTGGGGTGCTGCTACGGGCCGGGGAGTCGGGGCCCTGGCGGGTCCGCCCCCTGCGCAACGCCCAGGACGACCTCCACGCCCAGGATCCTGTGCGTTTTCCTCGCACCTCCCGGACGGCCTACGCGTTCGAGCCCCGCGAGTGGCTCGGCGTCCTCATGGAAGCGGAGGCCCGGGGCGAGCACGTGGCCTGTGTGTTCCACTCCCATGTGGACACAGGTGCGGAGTTCTCCGACGAGGACCGACGCCAGGCCGCTCCGGACGGAGCACCTCTGCTCCCGGGGGTTTCCTACCTCGTCATGGCTCTCCACTCCGCGTCCGTCAGGGATGTGAAAATTTTCTGGTGGGAGTGCGGATTTTTTCAAGGTCGTCCGCTTTTACTTGACTTCGAGACGGATCAACCCTTGGAAATCCCTTGAGAAGGCGGGCACTTGGCCGTCTGCCCCCCCTACCTGCGGAAAGGTGGGTGCGAATTGTCAAAGCACCGGATCTTCGTCTATAACGCCCCCGACTTTTGATCTGCCGCGCTCTTGGGGGGCACGGATGTAACCTCCTGGAGGCGCAGGGAGTTTGGGACCCGTTATGGCGCAGACGACTGGTTTTACCGTTTGGCTGACCGGCATGTCCGGGACCGGCAAGAGTACGATGGCTGCCTACATCGCGGCCCGGCTCAGGCAGGTGGATCGCAACGTGGAGATACTCGACGAGAACGAGCTCCGGGACGATCTCTGGCAGGGACTGGGAGACAGCAAGGACGAGCGCAACACCATCGTCCGCCGGCTGGGGTATGTGGCCGGGCTGCTCACCCGCAACAACGTGGCGGTGCTGGTGCCGTGCGTGAGCCCGTACAAGGCGGGGCGCGAGGACAACCGCCGGACGATCGGCCGTTACATCGAAGTGTACGTGGACTGCCCGACCGAGAAGCTGATCGAGCGCGACAGCACGGGCCGGTACAAGAAGGCGCTGAGTGGGGAGATCCCCAACTTCATCGGCATCACCGAGCCGTATGAGCCGCCGGCCTCGGCCGAGGTGGTGATCCACTCGGACGTGGAGAGCGTGGAGGACGGCGCGGGGAAGATCTTCCAGTCGCTGCTGGACCTCGGGTACGTGACGGTCGAGGAGCTGAAGATCATCACGGGCAAGAAGATGAAGGCGCAGCCGCCGACGAAGACGGAGGTGACGCGCGTGTCGTCGGCTCCGGCGAAGGCGGGCAAGGCGGCGCCGGCGGCCAAGGCGGCGGCTCCCGCGCCGAAGGCGGCGGCGGGCAAGGGCGCCAAGGCGCGTCCGGCGGCCCGGGCGGCCCGGGTGGCCAAGCCGGCGGCCAAGAAGGCGGCGGCTCCCAAGCGCAAGGCCCGCTAGCCGGGCGGCCCATCTCCCTCCTGGCGAGGGAGGGGCACGGGCCCGGGAGCATCGAGGACCCCCAGGTTGCGCGGGCAACCCGGGGGTTCTTCGTTTATAGAGGTGCCCCCATGCTGACCCCCGAGCGCATCCAGGCCCTGTGTGACTCCTCCCGCCCCAAGCTGGACGCGATGCGTGCCGCGTTGCGCGCGCACGGTTCGGCGCTGGTGGCGTTCTCGGGAGGGGTGGACTCCACGTTCGTGCTGAGGATCGCGGTGGAGGAGCTGGGGGAGCGGGCGCTGGCGCTGACGGCGCTGTCGGCCTCGGTGGCACCGGAGGAGGAGCGGGAGGCGCGGGAGCTGGCGGCGAAGCTGGGGGCGCGGCACGTGGTGGTGTCGAGCGACGAGCTGGCCAACCCGAGCTACGCGGCCAACCCGACGAACCGCTGCTACTTCTGCAAGACGGAGCTGTACGATCTCTGCGAGGCGAAGCGGAAGGAGCTGGGGCTGGAGGTGGTGCTGGACGGCTTCAACGCGGACGACTTCAAGGATCACCGGCCGGGGCACCAGGCGGCGAAGGAGCACGCGGTGCAGTCGCCGTTGGCGAAGGCGGGGCTGACGAAGGAGGAGATCCGGGCGTGGAGCCACGCGCTGGGGCTGCCCACGTGGGACAAGCCGCAGATGGCGTGCCTGGCGTCGCGGATTCCGTATGGCACGTCGGTGACGCGGGAGCGGCTGTTCCAGATCGCCGGGGCGGAGTCGGAGCTGCGCAAGCGGGGCTTCCGGCAGTTCCGGGTGCGCTACCACGACGAGATCGCGCGCATCGAGCTGGCGGCGGAGGAGTACGAGCGCTTCCTGTCGGCGGAGCTGCGGCGCGAGGTGGACAAGGCGCTGAAGGCGCTGGGGTTCAAGTTCGTGGCGTTGGACCTCGAGCCGTTCCGCTCGGGGCGGATGAACGAGGCGGCGGGCATCCAGAGGCCCGCGGACGCCCACCCGCTGCCCGTGGTGAGCTGAAACCTGATCCACCAGGTGATCCCGCGCTGATCCGGCCCTGATCCCCCATTGATCCGTCTGTTGATCCGTTCCTGATCCGCGGAAACCTCCCCTCGCCCCCCGGGAGAGGGACGGGGTGAGGGTATCTCGCACCCCGGCTTCCCCTCTGTGATCACAGGCCGGTATTTGGATCCGTGCGCGGATCGGATCTACAGCAGAGCGCGGCGTGCGCGGGAGCGCCCGTGATCGGCTTCTGATCCCGGGCGATCCCCACATGATCCAACGGGTACGGGGATTTTCTTGCGATCCGATGCGTCTGTGAGACTTTGTGCGCACCTGTAGGAGACAACGCACATGGACATGAATCCTCGCCTGACCTCGGTGGTGTTCCGTCTCAACCGCGAGAAGCTCGATGCACTGAAGGAGCTGTCGCGCTCGACGAGGATCCGCCAGAGCGAGTACCTGCGGGAGGCGATCTCGGATCTGCTGACGAAGTACGAGGATCGCCTGGTGGACTAGGCGGCGGCCGCGGAGTCCGAGTCAGCCGAGAGGGAGAAGGGAGGCGCCAGGGGGAGACCCGGGGCGCGGGCCCGCTCCTCGGCGGGGAACGGATCCACGGCGGGCGGGTAGAGCACCTCCCAGAGCAGGAGTCCCTGAGCCGGGGCCTTGAGGCCGGGGATGGAGGTGCCCCTGTCGAGTGCGGAGCGGAAGAGCTCCTCGGAGAGGACGCCGGCTGCGGTGAGCAGGGTGGAGCCCACGAGGTAGCGCACCTGGTAGCGCCCGAAACCATCACCCCGGAGCCGGGCCTCGAAGAGGCCGTTGCCGAGCTCGTGGAAGGTGGCGGACTCGAGGGTGCGGGGCTTGCACAGGCTGGAGTTCTCGTGGAAGGCGCGGAAGTCGCGGCAGCCCACGGCGGCGCCGAGCAACTCCGCGACGCGCTCGGGCTTCAGCGCACGGCCCTCCAGGAGGCGGGGCTCGGCGGAGGGCTCCATGACGAAGGGCCGCCAGGGCTCGGAAGGGGTGCCACCGAGCTGGATGCGGTAGCGGTACTCCTTGCCCACGGCGCTCCACTGGGCATGGAAGCCGTCGGGCGGACGCCGGGCGACACACAGGCCGAGATCCGGCGGGACATGGGGCGGGAGCCGCTCGGACAGCATCTCCGAGGTGTAGCAGGGAGGCAGCCGGACACTGACGACCTGCATGCGGGCGTGGACGCCGCGATCGGTGCGGCCGGCGCCCATGACGGGGTAGGGGACCCCGGCCTTGCGGAGCGAGGCCTCGAGGGTCTCCTGGACGGTGGGGCCTTCGGGCTGACGCTGGTAGCCACGGAAGTGGGTGCCGCGGTACCAGATCCACAGAGCGGCGGGGGTTCTTTTCACGGAGGGTAGGGGGGAGCGAGCGGGAGGGAGTGGAAGGGGCGTTGTGGTGTCCCGTGCGGCCTGGGATACTTCCCGGCCCATGTCGGCCGCACAAGACCTCCATGATCTCGAGCGTGAACAGCTCGATTCCCAATGGCTCTACCGCCAGGGAGACCTCGTCCTCGGTCCCCTGACTGGCCACCAACTGGTGGAGAAGCTGTACGCGGGCGCGGTGACCGGGAAGACGGAGGTGTCCGCCACCGGCCCGAGCGGCTTCCGCAAGCTCGAGGAGTTGGACGCCTTCAAGCTGCACGTGTCCAAGGCGGCGGCGAAGCAGCGCGTGGAGGCGGAGGCCCGGGCGTTGCGCGCGCGGCGGATGCGCCAGCGGCTGTTCGCGGCGGCCGTGGCGGCGGTGGTGCTCGGCGGGCTCGGGGCGGGGGCGTGGCAGATCGCCCGCTACTCGTCGGTGTACCTGCCGGGCGTCGAGCGGGACGAGCTCTCCATCGAGGTGTCCACGCCGGTCATCACCGTGGCGAAGCGCTCCAGGCCCGAGGAGCTGTTCGAGTACCCCGGCGAGCCGAAGCAGCAGACGGCGGAGCGGCCTCCCAGCAAGCCCACCGAGACGGCGCCGGAGAAGCCGGAGGCCACCAGACCGGACAGCAAGCCGGAGAAGGTGGCGTCGGCGGCGGTGTCGAAGCCGGATCGCCGTCCTCCGACGGGTGGGCGCCCGGCGGGCAAGGTGATCACGGACGCGGATGGCATGTCCACGGAGGTCAACTACGACCAGGCGGCCATCAACAAGGTGGTGAAGCAGAGCCAGAGCACGCTGTACCGGTGCTTCAAGGAGGAGGCCGAGCGCCGTCCGGGCTTCGCCGCCAAGGTGCCGCTCGAGTTCACCATCGGCAACGACGGCCGGGTGGCGCAGCTGTGGGTGGACCATCCACAGCTGAAGAAGGGCCCGCTCTTCGACTGCCTGCTGACCGAGATGAAGAAGTGGCCCTTCAAGCCCTACAAGGGGGAGCGGGCGACGGTGAACCTGGCGTTCACCATCGGTAAGAAATGAGGGGCGGATGTAGGATGTAGCAGGCTGGTTTTTTGCCCCCCCGGTTTTCCTGCCCGATACAGGTGGGCATGGTGACCGCCGCAGAAATCGACATCGAGAAGAAGGCCGCCTCCGTGCCCCCGGGCACCTTCCGCCACACCGTGCTGGTGGCGGCCAAGCGCTTCAAGTCCACCTGGGCCGAGCTGGGCAAGCTCCTGGTGCAGGTGCGGGACGAGAACCTGTGGGAGGCCTGGGGGTACAACTCCTTCGAGGCGTACGCCCTGAAGGAGCTGCACATCAAGAAGCAGACGGTGCTCAAGCTCACGCGCTCGTTCAGCTTCCTGGCCAAGCACGAGGCCCCCGAGGAGGTGTCCCAGCCGGACTTCCCCGAGAAGGCGCCCCCCTTCGAGGTCATCGAGGTCCTGGCGGACGCGGAGGAGCGTGGACAGCTCTCGCCGCAGGAGTATCGTTCACTGCGTGACAGTATCTGGAACGCGGAGAAGCCGGCCAACGAGCTGAAGAAGGAGTTCGTGGAGCGCTTCCCGAAGCCGCCCCCGGAGCCGCCCCCGGAGAGCCAGCAGGTGAGGAAGCTGGCGCAGATGGCGCGGAAGCTGGCCGCCGAGGTGTCCGGGTGTCGCCGGGTACCCCACGCCATCGCTGAGCGGGCGGGCACCCTGGCCGAGGACCTGGAGGAGCTCGCTTCGGGCGTGAATGACGCCTGAACGAGTGTTACTCAACGCTGACCTCGTCCGGCGGTGCACAGCCCGCCGGTCGACACATCCGAGATGGGCTTCCTGCGGATTCAACCGGAGCCTATATTTTGTCGGACGGCTGTTCGAGACGTGGGCAGCCAGGCAACTTGGGTGTGGTGAGGGTGGTCGGCTAGGTAGGCTCCGGGGAACCGGGGTCGGTGAACTCGGAGGCGGCAGTGAAGAAGGAGCACCACGTCAACCTGTCCTGCTCGTTCTGCGGCAAGTCGCAGCGCGAGGTCCGCAAACTCATCGCGGGCCCGACGGTCTACATCTGCGACGAGTGCATCAAGCTGTGTAACGACATCATCGCGGACGAGAACGAGCGCGAGGAAGGCAAGCCGCAGGTCAGCTTGCCGACGCCGATGGAGATCAAGGCGTTCCTCGACGATTACGTCATCGGTCAGGACCAGGCGAAGAAGGTCCTCTCCGTTGCCGTCTACAACCACTACAAGCGCATCTACCAGAAGAAGCCGGCGGCACGGCCTCGACCGGGGATGAAGCCCTCGGGTTCGGAGGATGTGGAGCTCAGCAAGAGCAACATCCTGCTGGTGGGCCCCACGGGCAGCGGCAAGACGCTGCTGGCGCAGTCGCTGGCGCGCTTCCTCAACGTGCCCTTCACCATCGCGGACGCCACCAGCCTCACCGAGGCCGGCTACGTGGGTGAGGACGTCGAGAACATCATCCAGAACCTGCTCCACAACGCGGATTACGACGTGGAGAAGGCGGCGCGGGGCATCGTCTACATCGACGAGATCGACAAGATCGCGCGCAAGGGTGACACGCCGAGCGCCACGCGCGACGTGGGCGGCGAGGGCGTGCAGCAGGCGCTCCTGAAGATCATCGAGGGCACGCGGGCGAATGTGACGCCGCGGGGTGGGAAGAAGTACAACCAGCAGGAGTACGTGCAGGTTGATACGACGAACATCCTGTTCATCTGCGGCGGCGCGTTCCACGGGATTGACGGAGTGATCAAGCGCCGTGTGGGCGAGAAGGGCCTGGGGTTCGGGGCGAAGATCACCCACCGGGAAGAGCGCAGCGTGGGCGAGCTGCTGGCGATGGTCGAGCCGGAGGATCTGATGAAGTTCGGGATGATTCCCGAGTTCATCGGCCGTCTGCCGGTGGTGGCGACGCTGAACGACCTGAAGGAAGAGGATCTGATCACGATCCTCACGCAGCCGAAGAACGCGCTGATCAAGCAGTACCAGAAGCTCTTCGAGATGGAGAAGGTGAAGCTGACCTTCACGAAGGAGGCGCTGAAGGCGATCGCGAAGGAAGCGATGCGGCGCAACTCCGGAGCGCGTGGCCTGCGAGCCATCCTCGAGGACGCGATGCTGGACATCATGTACGACGTCCCGTACCGGGATGGGGTGAAGGAGTGCAAGATCACCGAGACGGTGGTGACCAAGCACGAGCCGCCCCAGCTGGTGATGGAGAAGGAAAAGAAGTCGGCATAGCCGATGCTTCTCCCGGCGGAGAAGAGCCCCCGTTGCCCACCGAGGCACGGGGGTTTTTCATTTGGATGGGCTGGAGCCAATTTCCCCTCTCCCCTCGGGAGAGGGACGGGGTGAGGGTGCGTGTACAGATCGTCCCACGGTGAACTGGATCGACTCGGGTTGCTCACGCTGTGCCGGCGGCTCCGAGCGGACACCACGGATGCCGAGTCCCTGCTGTGGCGACTGCTGCGGGCACGTCGGCTGGTGGGAGTGAAGTTCCGGCGTCAGCACCAGTTCGGCCCGTACATCCTCGACTTCTATTCACACGAGGCGAAGCTGGTGCTCGAACTGGACGGGGATGACCATGCGCAGCCGGAACAGCGGGCCCGAGACGCGGAGCGCACGGCGTTCCTGGCGTCTCACGGGCTGACGGTGCTGCGGTTCTCGAATCGGGAGGTGCTGCAGGAGACGGAGGCCGTGCTCACACGGATCTGGAACCAGATGAGCACGCACCCTCACCCCGTCCCTCTCCCGGAGGGCGAGGGGAAATAGGCGCGGAGGGAACACAGGCGCGCCAGAACCCGATCAGCTCACCCGCACCGTGGTCTTCATCTCGCGGCCGGTGGCGGGATCCCTGGCGCGCATGGTGAGGATGCCTTCCACGTTCACGTCGAAGGTGATCTCCACCTGCACCGTGCCCGCCCGCGCCGGGCGGATCCCTGAGAAGGTGAACTCTCCCAGCATGTCGTTCTTCGCGACCATCTCGTGATCGCCCTGGAAGATGCGCATGGCCAGCTCGGTCTGGTTGTCCATGCTCGTGGTGGCCACCACCTGCTTGGCGTTCGGAATCGGCGCGTTGCGTGGGAACACCGTGTGGAACGCCCCGCCCGCGCGCTCCAGGCCGATCGCCATCGGAATCACATCGAGCAGCTGCAGCTTCATGCTCGAGTTGTCCTCCAGCGACTTGGCGTACAGCGCCGCGCCCACGGCCACGGCCTCGTCCGGGTGGACGCCCTTGCTCGGCGTCTTGCCGAAGAACTTCGTCAGCCGGTCCTGCACGATGGGCATGCGCGTCTGCCCACCCACCAGCAGCACCTCGTCGATGTCCTTGGTGCTCAGCCCCGAGTCCACCAGCACCCGCGCCACCATCTGGAGCGTGCGATCCACCAGGTGGTTCGTCAGCTTCTCCAGCATCTTGCGCGTGAACTTCATCTCGATGTTCAGCGGCTGGCCCTGCGCCGTCATCGTGATGAAGGGGATGTTGAACTGCACGTCATCGCGCGCCGACAGATCGATCTTCGTGCGCTCGGCGAGGTCCTTGATGCGCTGCATGGCCACCGGATCCGTGGCCAGATCAATGCCCGTCTTCGACGCGAAGTCCGTCAGCACATGGTGGATGATGGCGTTGTCGAAGTCGATGCCGCCGAGGAACACATCACCGCCGGTGGCCTTCACCTCGAAGACGCGATCGCGGATCTCGATGATCGACACGTCGAAGGTGCCGCCGCCCAGGTCGTAGACGAGCACCTTCTTGTTCACGCCCTTGCCGGCGCCGTAGGCCAGGGCCGCGGCGGTGGGCTCGTTGATGATGCGCACCACCTCGAGGTCGATGAGCTTGCCCGCCTCCTTCACCGTCTGGCGCTGCCGGTCGTTGAAGTAGGCCGGCACCGTGACGACCGCGCGCTTGATGGGCGTCTTGAGGTAGTTGGCGGCGACGTCACGGATCTTGTTGAGGATCTTGGCGCTGATCTCCTGGAGGGAGAACTCCTTCTTGCCCACGTCCAGGACGACGTCGTTCTTCTTGCCGGGGCGCACCGAGTACGCCACGACCTTCTTCATCGCGTCGACGATGTCGCTCTTGTAGGTGCGGCCGACGAGGCGCTTGGAGCCGTAGATGGTGTTCTTCGGGTTGAGCTGCCACTGGCGCTTGGCCTCGTAGCCGATCAACTCGTTGCCCTTGTCGTCGATCGCGAAGATGGAGGGGATGGTGTACTCGCCGCCCTTGTAGGGGATGAGCTTCACGTTCCCACCGTCCTCGACGATCGCGGCGCACGAGTTGGTCGTGCCGAGGTCGATGCCGATGATGGGATCCTTGTGCATCTCGCGTGAACTCCGAAGAAAAGGGGGGCTCGGCTTATCAACTCGCGAGGTTAGTGCAACTTCACGGTGCTCGCGAGCGGGAGTAGGCGTCCAGCACGACGGGAAGCTGGAGCAGATTCGCCCCCGGAGCATCCAGGAGACCCTCGGCCGACACCCCCGCGGCCAGGCGCAGTGCCGTCACCTCCAGGGACACCCCGCTCTCCGCCGCGGGATCCGCACCGGCCCCGGCGGGCGAGTCCGGCACCTGGAGGGCTCCTCCGCCCGCGACCAGCGCGAAGAACACCACGTGCCGCCCCTGGGCGCCGGTGAGCGTCACCCGGGCGAGCCCCGCGCCCGCTCCGGCCAGGGCATTCCAGCTCGTCGCCGAGGGGGTGAGGGTGCGGCTCGCGGGGGTGTAGGCGGCGGTGGGCACGGGCAGGAAGGCGGGCACGGAGACGCGGGTGGGGAGCGACGCCGCGCGGACGATGCTCCCGCTGACGGAGGCCCCCGAGGTAGCGGACGTCGCGAACACCCACACTCCGGGTGAGCCCGCCTCCGCCCCGCCGTACGGGGCACCACTGCGCAGCAGTACCGGCGGGACGGGCCGGGTCCCATCCGGCTGGGCCGCTCCGGCCGTCTGGGAGGCGAGCCCCACGGGCATGAGCCCCGCCTCGGAGGACATCTCCACGGCGGCGACCACGGCCGTGTCGAACCCGGAGGGCAGGTGGGGGATCACCACCTCCGTGCGGCGGAGCTGCTCGCGGCGGGGGCGGTGGGTGAGGCCGGTGAAGCGGCTGTAGGCCGGGAGATCCTCGCTGCCCGTGCAGCGCGTGGTGTCCGAGCACAGACCATCCCCATCGAGATCCGTGTCGTCCGGCGCGTAGGACAGGTGGGTGATGGGGGTGAAGGCCTGGAGGGCGTAGTCCATCGCGCCGGTGTAGGCGAGCAGGTCCGTGGCGCGGAGGTTCGTGGCCCGGGAGAGCGGCAGCTTGCCGGCGAAGGCCACCGCGGTGCGTCGTCCGGCCTGTCCCAGTCCGTACGAGCGCGCCTTGAGCTCCGTGTTCCCCGCCAGCCCGAGGGACGCGTACGCCACCACGCTACCGGGAACGGGGACGCGCTGGGTGAGGCCGGGGAGGGGAACGAGGAAGGTCTCCCCGAAGAGGTTGGAGAGGTCCACCGCCGTCGGATCCCCGGCGGACAGCACCGAGACACCGAGCGAGAGCTCGCCGGAGGAATGCACCTCGTTGAAGCTGATGCCCGCGTTGAAGCCGGCGGCGCCATGGACGGGGTTCTCCCCGAGCGGCAACAGCACGTCGCGCGCGGGCGTGGCGACCACGGAGACGCGGTCATACCGGGGGCGCCCGTCCGCTCGCAGCTCGCCCGAGGCGGCGGAGAAGCTGGCGGTGGCGCCCGTGAAACCAGGGAAGAGGGCCACGCCGGCCGCATCCGTCGTCACCGTGACGGGAGCGGGGCAGGGACCGGAAGCGGGAGGCGCGTCACAGCCGAGCACCTCGGCCCCAGCGAGCGGGCGCCGGGAGGCCGCGTCCACCACGATGAGCCGCCGGCCGCTCTCCAGGACGGGCAGCACGGTGAGGGTGGCCTCCTGGGGAGACACCGCCGCGCCCACGGGCCTGGCCTGCACGCGCACCGTTCCAGCGGACACGGCCGTCACCAGGCCCGAGGACGACACCGTCACCGCGCTGCTCGGCGAGCCGCTCGCGTCCACCGCGGAGAAGCTGCCCGTCGAGAGCGGGAAGCTGGCACCGTCCAGTGTGAAGGCCACCAGCGAGAGCTGTGCGGTATCCCCCACCACGAGCGTGAGCACGCGGGGGCTCAGGGCGATGGAGACGATATTGGCCACCGGGGGCGGGGAGCGGCAGGTGCCATCCGTGCAGGCCTGGCCCGAGGCACAGTCCGCATGTCCCCGGCAGCCGCCCGGAACGCACCGGCTCGCCACACAGGTGAAGCCCGGGGCGCACTCACTGCCGTCCGTGCACACGGAGCCCGGCTGGCAGTGCGAGTCCCGGCAGTACGCGGCGCCGGAGCAGTCCGTGTCCAACAGGCAGCGCGGCAGCTCCTGGCAGATCTTCGTCGCGCAGTCGAAGCCCGGGGGACAGGTGGACGAAGTAAACGCCCGGCACTCGGTGTTGGGGCCACATTCCGCGGTGGAGCCACAGGCCTGGTACTCGAGGCAGCGGCCCGCGGTGGCGCTGGTGCAGTACTGGCCCGAGGGGCAGTCGGCCTGAGTGGTGCATCCGGCACGGGCACACGTCCCGGCCTCGCAGATGAAGCCCGCGCCGCAGAGCTGATCATTCAGGCACTGGCGCAGACAGTCGCCCGCCCGGCAGACGTACAGCAGCGAGGCCACGCGCGGATCCACCCCGGGAGCACAATCCGTGGCCTGGACGCAGGGGGCCTGACACACGCCCTGGACCACCTCGCAGCGCTGTCCGGCCGGGCAGTCGGCGGCCGAGGTACACGCGGCGGCCGTCACACACCGGCCCTCCCGGCAGGACTGGTTGGCGGCACAGGCCGCGTCCGAGCCACACTGGCAACGGCCCTCCGTGCAGGCGAAGCCCTCGGCGCAGTCCGTGGCCTGGGTGCACTCGGGACGGGGAGCGCACGAGCCCCCCGCGCAGACCTGCCGGCTGCCACATTCGGTGTCGTCAAGGCAGATCGGACCACAACCGCCCAGGCGGCACCGGCCGGCGGGACAATCCGAGTCCGTGTCGCACGGCGTCGTCGAGGTAGGTGAGCAGGCGGAGAGCACTGCCAACAACACAACGGAAAGAACAGCCCTGGACATCCCGCTCTCCGAGGGGAAAGTTCCCGGGGGTTCCGCGCGACATGGCGGCGACCGTCCGGTGTGGTTAGTGGGTTCCTGAACTACAGCACAGAGGAGTCATCCCGTGGAAGCCAAGCGATACCTGCAGGAAGTGGGCGCCCAGGTGTCCGACGACTTCGTGAAGAACCGCTCCATCCTGTCCTTCGAGGAGTACGTCACGCTCTTCATGAGCGACCCACGGGGACAGTCGCGCAATGCCGCCCAATACCTGCGCGACGTGATGGACCATTACGGCACGGAGACGGTGTCGCACCCCACGGGGAAGATCCGCCGCTTCAAGGTCTTCGACGTGCCCGCCAGCGACCGGGATGGCCGGGTCGGTGTCGCAGGCCAGGAGGAGGTGCAGAACGCCATCTACCGGCTGCTCGGCAACTTCACGCGCGCCGGCCGCATCAACAAGCTGATCATGCTGCACGGCCCCAACGGCAGCGCGAAGTCCACGCTCGTCAACGCGCTCAAGGCCGGCATGGAGGACTACTCGCGCCAGCCCCAGGGGGCCCTCTACCGCATCAGCTGGATCTTCCCCTCGGAGAAGCTCGTCAAGGGCTCCATCGGCTTCGGCGGTGAGCAGCGCGCGGCGGCCACGGCCGCGGCGGCGGCCGCGGGTGGAGACCTGTCCACCTACGCGCATCTGGACGCCGAGTCCATCGACGTACGCATCCCCTGCGAGCTGCGCGACCACCCGCTCTTCGTCGTCCCGCCCTCCGAGCGCCAGCGCCTGCTCGAGGGCGCGCTGAAGAAGAAGGGCCTGGGCAACGGAGACGGGCAGGGTGACAGCGACTTCGTGCTTTCCGACTACATGGTGCACGGGGAGCTGTGCCACAAGTGTCGCAGCATCTACACGGCGCTGCTGGCCAACTACAAGGGCGACTACCTCCAGGTGCTGCGCCACGTGCGCGTCGAGCGCTTCTACATCTCGCGCCGCTACCAGGTGGGCACGGTGACGGTGGAGCCGCAGATGAGCGTGGACGCCATGTACCAGCAGGTGACGGCGGACCGCACGCAGCTCAACGTCCCGCCCGCGCTCCACAACGTGGCCCTCTTCGAGCCCCACGGCCCGCTGGTGCACGCCAACCGGGGCCTCATCGAGTACTCGGATCTGCTCAAGCGCCCGCTGGAGGCCTTCAAGTACCTGCTGGGCTTCAGCGAGACGTCCCAGGTGCCCCTGGAGCACTTCGTGTTGCAGCTCGACGAGGTGCTCATCGCCTCGTCCAACGAGAAGCACCTGGGCGCCTTCAAGGAGCTGCCGGACTTCGCCTCCTTCAAGGGCCGCATCGAGCTGGTGCGCGTGCCCTACCTGCGCCGCTTCAAGCAGGAGCAGCAGGTCTACGACGCTCAAATCACTCCGACCACCGTGGGCAAGCACGTGGCCCCGCACGCCACCGAGGTGGCCGCCATGTGGGCCGTGCTCACGCGCCTCAAGAAGCCGATTCCCGATCGCTACCCGCCCGAGGTGAAGGAGCTGGTGGATCAGGTGACGCCGGTGGAGAAGATGCACCTGTACGAGGAGGGCGTGGTGCCGGACAGGCTCAGCCTCTCGCACGGCAAGGAGCTGCGCAAGCTGCGCACGGACATGTACGAGGAGTCCGACGCCTACCCCAACTACGAGGGCCGCAGCGGCGGCAGCGCCCGGGAGATCAAGACGGCGCTCTTCAACGCCGCGCAGAACCCCGACTACAAGTGCCTCAACGCGCTGGCGGTGCTCGAGGAGCTCGAGGCCATCTGCAAGGACAAGAGCGTCTACGAGTTCCTCCTGCAGGAGGTGGTGGACGGCTACCACGACCACGAGGAGTTCGTGCGCGCGGTGGAGGCCGAGTACCTCGACCGGGTGGACGAGGAGGTGCGCGAGTCCATGGGGCTCGTCTCCGAGGGCCAGTACCGCGAGCTGGTGGAGCGCTACGTCTACAACGTGAGCCACTGGGTGAAGAACGAGAAGGTCCGCAACCGCATCACCGGTTCCATGGAGCGTCCGGACGAGCAGCGCATGGCGGAACTGGAAGCCATCGTCATGCCGAGGGGCGAGGATCCGGGCGAGTACCGCCGCGGGCTCATCTCGCAGATCGGCGCGCACAAGCTGGACAATCCGGAGGCGGAGATGGACTACCCGCGCATCTTCCCGGACATGTTCCGCCGCCTGCGCGACCACTACTTCGAGGAGCGCAAGCGCGTGCTGCGCCGCAACAAGGAGAACGTCCTCAAGTACCTCTCCGAGGAGCGCGGCAGCCTGTCCTCGCGCGAGCAGGCCCAGGTGGAGAGCACCCTCAAGACAATGCACGAGCGCTACGGCTACTGCGAGCACTGCGCCAAGGACGCCATCCTCTTCCTCATGAAGAAGCGCTACGGCTGATGCTCGGAAGCAGCCGGGGGAGCGGGCGCCCGGCCGCCGCGATGCTTCCAGAAATCGCGTGACAGCGGGGATGATGGGGACTCTTTAAAGGTTGAGGGGTTTTGTTCCCTCCACCTCCCTGCTCGGAGCGTCGATGAACCGTTTCTCCCTGGGCCTGCCCGCCCTCTTCGCCGTGCTCTCCTGCGCCGCCGCCCCGACTCCCCCGCTCCCCCAGATGGCGGGCACGGGCGGGGCGGGTGGCTCGCCGGTGGTGATGAATCAGGTGGGCGCCTTGACTCCCCGGCCCACGCGCAAGGAGCAGGTGAAGCGGATCCTCCCCCACAACGTCCGGCTCTCCATCCTCGAGGACGGCAAGGCCCGGCGCACCGCCTCGGGCGTGATCATCGGCAACGAGCAGACGCCCGAGGGGCTCGTCAGCTACGTCATCACCAACGCGCACGCGGTGGAGATGGACGATCTGAAGAACCCGCACCTCGTCGCCATCGTGGACGATCGCGCCAACTCCACCGAGTACACGGCGCACGTGGTGGCCACGGGCGTGGTGCCGGACATGGACCTGGCGCTGCTCAAGGTGCCGGGCCTGTCGCTGCGGCCCGCGCGGCTCGCCACGGACTCGGAGCTGGAGCTGGGCGATGACGTGGTGGTGGCCGCCTCGCCCTTCGGCCGGGCCCTGTCGCTCTCCGGCGGCATGGTGTCCCAGGTGGAGTGGGACAAGGAGAGCAAGACGCCGCGCATGGTGAAGACGGACGCGGCCATCGGCTATGGCGCTTCCGGCGGCGGCATCTTCAGCCTCGAGTCCGGCAAGCTGCTCGCCATCGTCGAGGGCTACCGCACCGCCAAGGTGGGCTTCGCCGTGGCCGAGCAGAACTTCAGCTTCGACGTCCCCATGCCCGGCGAGACCTTCGCCGCCCCCAGCGCCAAGGTGCGCCTCTTCCTCCAGCAGAAGGGCTTTGGCCGGTTGCTCGCCGACAACGCGGCGGGCTCGGGTACAGGCGGCTCGCAGACGGCCAGCCGCTGAGCCTCGCGCCTCCGGCCGGAAATTCGACTGCGGGCCCCACCACGGTACATCCGCCGGAGGAGGGGAGGCTCGCATGGGCAACGACCGGAGCTCGTGGGATCAGTACTTCATGGACATCGCGCGTCAGGTGGCCAGCCGCGCCACCTGCGATCGCAAGCACGTGGGGGCGCTCCTGGTGCGCGACAGGACCATCCTCTCCACCGGCTACAACGGCTCCATCCGTGGCCTGCCCCACTGCAGCGACGTGGGCCATATGATGGAAAACGGACACTGTGTGGCCACCGTCCACGCCGAGGCCAACGCCATCATCCAGGCGGCCAAGAATGGCGTTCGCATCGACAGCGAGCGGGACAAGCCCACCACGCTCTACACCACCGCCAGCCCGTGCTGGCCGTGCTTCAAGCTGATCGCGAACGCGGGCGTGCAGCGCATCGTCTACGGCGAGTTCTACCGTGATCCGCGCATCTTCGAGTACGCGGGCCGGCTGAACATCGAACTCGTGGGGCCGGGCCCCGCGGAGCAGCAGCCGAGCGGGCGCTGATCATTCCCCGCACACTGTTGGCCGGTACACGAACGGAGCGTGGACTCGAACTCCAGTACGAGTGAAGCGTCTTGTTCGGGACATCCAGACAGCCGAGTGGCCGACGGTTCGTTGTGGGAATTCCTCGCAGCCAGCAAGAATTACCGCCCCAGGGTTGACGGTACTTGGGCGGCTCCCTAAATCCTCGCAGCGACAGGGCGGCGGGAATGAAGGGCGCCGGTCAATCTCTAGGAGCTTTCGTGATTACCTCCACGGCTGCGAGCAGCAGTGCGCCCTCGGTGCGCGAAGGGGCGGACCCGGTGGTGGATGCCGCACGGTACGGTGCGGTGCCCTCGCTGATGGACAGCCTCTTGCATGATGTGCGCAACCCCTTGAATGCACTCTCCATCCACTTGGAGGTGCTGTCCGAGAAGTTGAAGGGGGAGACGGGCCAGGTCCCGCCCTCGCAGGAGAAGAACCTCAAGGCCATGCGCGATCAGATCCAGCGCGTGGATGGGATTCTCCGGCGCTTCGCCGAGTTCATCGTGAACCGCCCGGGTGCGCCCGGTGACGCGGACCTGTCGGAGACGGTGACGCGCGCCCTGGAGGTGTTGGCGCACGAGAGCCGCAAGCGGCGCCTCCAGGTGCGGCAGAACATCTCCACCGGGGTGCGGGCGCGGCTGTCGGACACCGGCGAGCTGGGCTTCCTGGTGGTGCAGGCGCTGATGAGGGCCTATGGCCGCTCGGAGCAGGGCGCGGACGTCCTGGTGGCGGTGCGCACCGAGGAGTCCCGGGCCGTGCTCGAGGTGGTGGATGCCACGTCTTCCCCCGCGGAGACCGCCCCGGAGGCGGCCGCCGCCCTGGAGCTGCGGTGTGCGCAGCTCGGCGTGGAGCTGCAGCTTCGCGCGGGGACGTGCCGGCTTTCCTTCCCGCTCGTCTGATCCAGACCGGGCGGTCGCGGCAACCTTTCCTTTACACGAGTTGTTCTGATGTCTGGAGGTACTCACGTGGGCAGCGCGCGAATTCTGGCCGTGGACGACGAGCGCGATACGTGCGAGGCGCTGGCGGAGATGTTGACCGCCTGGGGCCACAAGGTCGAGACCGCGTTCGACGCACACGACGCTCTGCGCAAGGCGGGCGAGTTCCGCCCGGACGTGGTCCTGTCCGACCTGGCCATGCCGGAAACCGACGGTCTCGGCTTGTTGCGCGCCCTGCGCGATGAGCTGCCGGACTGCCCGGTGGTGCTCCTCACCGGCCATGGCACCATCACCGCCGCGGTGGAGGCCATCCGCGAGGGTGCCTATGACTTCATCGTCAAGCCGCTCGACACCGCGCGGCTGAAGGTCTGCATCGACCGGGCGCTGGAGAAGAAGGAGACCATGCGCGAGGTGCAGGGCCTGCGCCGGCGCCTCAAGCAGCTCGGCTCCTCGGACTTCATCGGCCAGTCGGCGAACATGCGCAAGGTGTTCGAGCTGATCGAAAAGGTGGCCCCCTCCAAGGCGAGCGTGGCCATCTCCGGCGAGTCCGGTACGGGCAAGGAGGTGGTGGCGCGCTCCATCCACAACCTGTCCCAGCGCCGCGACAAGCCCTTCGTCGCCATCAACTGCGCCTCCATCCCCGCCACCCTGATCGAGTCCGAAATCTTCGGCCACGAGAAGGGCGCCTTCACGGGCGCGGATCAGCGCCGGCCCGGCGTCTTCGAGCTGGCCCACGGCGGCACGCTCTTCCTGGACGAGCTCGGTGAGATTCCCATCGAGCTGCAGGCCAAGCTGCTGCGCGTGCTCGAGGAAGGGAAGCTGCGGCGGCTGGGCGGCAAGGTGGAGCTCGAGGTGGACGTGCGTGTGCTGTGCGCCACCAACCGCGATCTCAAGAAGGAGATCGAGGCCAAGCGCTTCCGCGAGGATCTCTACTTCCGCCTCAACGTCTTCCAGATCCAGCTGCCGCCCCTGCGCGAGCGCCGCGACGACGTGCCCATCCTGGTGCAGCACTTCGTGGAGAAGTTCCGCGGGGACTCGGCCAAGCGCGTGACGGGCGTGCACCCGGACGCCATGGAGACGCTCAAGAACCACGAGTGGCCGGGCAACATCCGCGAGCTGCGCAACGCCGTGGAGCGCGCCGTCATCCTCTGCGACGGCGAGCTCATCATGCGCGAGCACCTGCCTCCCGACATGGCGGGCAAGAGCCCGGAGCGCCACACCTTCCGCCTGCCCTACGGCCTGTCGCTCGACGCGGTGGAGCGCGAGTACATCCTCGGCAGCCTCCAGCGCAACGGGAACAACAAGGCCCGGACGGCCGAGGTGCTCGGGGTGAGCGAGAAGACGCTCTACAACAAGCTCAACCGGTACGCGGCCGAGGCCCGTCAGCAGGGCGGCAAGGAGCAGGGCAACACCCTGTCCGGCCATGGCGGCCCGTCGCTGGGCAGCACTCCGGAAATCCGCTGATCGCCGTCCCACCGCCGCCTACCTACTCCGGCGGAACCCGGCCCGGAGCCGACCTTTGCGGTTGGCCTGGGCTGCACTCCCGGTCCACGTCCAGAGACCGGGAGAGCGGGCGCCAGGGCGCATGTTCCGTATGAGAACGAGGCCTGACGCGGTGCGCGAAGCACAGGGTGGGATACCCCGTCTTCGCTTGACTCACAGGGTCACTGCGGGCGATCCTTCTGGTACACACACCCACGGGGTAACCGGTGCCACAGCTCCCTACTCAGGAGCACCTCCGGTGTGCCCTCTCCGCGGTTGTCCAGAATAGGACGGAGACCGGCCACGCCCGTGGGCGTCAAGGAAGGCCACGTTTTCATGAGCGACGCGCGAGTTCTTCACTTCTTCGGGGGCAAGGGCGGGGTGGGCAAGACCACACTCGCGGCGGCGTACGCGCTGCGGCTCGCGGATGAAGCGCCCAAGGAGAAGGTGCTGCTCGTCTCGTTGGATCCGGTGAGGTCGCTGTCGGATCTGCTGCAGAAGAAGCTGTCGGCGAAGCCGGTGAAGGTGGAGGAGGACGAGGCCGCGGCCGCGAAGGAAGCGAAGCCGGAGCCCAAGGGCAAGGGCAAGGCGGCGAAGGCCACCAAGGCGGACGGGGGCGTGTGGGCGATGGAGGTGGAGCCCGCCGCGCTGGCCAAGGGATTCCTGGCGAAGTACGTGCCGGCGCTGCAGAAGGCGGCGGTGAAGGGCCAGCACCTGACGGAGGAGGATCTGGGCAAGCTGTACGGCCAGGCCACCCCGGGGCTGGAGGAGCTGCTGGGCCTGCTGCACGTGGTGGAGCTGGCCGAGAGCGGCGAGTTCGATCGGGTGGTGGTGGACACGGCGCCCACGAGCCACACGCTGCGTCTGCTCGACATGCCGGTGGGGCTGCGCAAGTTCCTGGGCATCGTGAAGGCGGGGGCGGAGCGGGCCGCGGGCAAGGGCAAGAAGGCGGCGGCCCCGTCCGAGGAGCAGCTGTTCCTCGAGGAGTTCGCGGCCAAGGCGGAGAAGCTGCTGGCGCATCTGAAGGATCCGGCGCGCTCGGCCTTCCATCTGGTGACGCTGGCCGAGCCGGTGCCCGAGGCGCAGACGCGCATGTACTTCACGCAGCTGCGTGAGCGGGGCATTCCGGTGGTGGAGGTGGTGGTCAACCAGGTGGAGGACAAGGAAGGCTGTACGGCCTGCCTGGGCCGCCGCGGGCTACAAGCGCCTCATGTGCGCAAGTACCAGGCGCTGGACAAGAACGTCCCGGTGCACCTGGTGCTCAAGCGCGAGGTGGCGCCACGAGGCCTGGAGCTGCTCAAGCCCTTCGCCAAGGAGTGGGCGAGCGGCAAGGAGACGAAGACGATGGAGTTCGCCGCGTCCGAGGGTCCTCCGGCCCTGGTGCGCGCTCCGTCGATGCCGCCGATCGCGGCGCCGCCGCTGCCTCCCACGCGGTTGATCTTCTTCGTGGGTCAGGGCGGGGTGGGGAAGAGCTCGTGCGCGGCGGCCGCGGCGGTGACGCTGACGGAGAAGGAGGGGCCGGTGCTCCTCATCTCGACGGATCCGGCGCACTCGCTGTCGGACGTGCTGCAGAGCCGGCTGACGGACGTGGAGACGCAGGTCAAGGGCACCAAGGGCCTGTACGCGCGCGAGCTGGACATGGCGGGTTGGTTCGGCAACCTGCGCAAGCGCTGGAAGGAGAAGGCGGAGAAGGCCTTCGAGGGCGCGCCGAAGACGGGCAACGAGGTGCCGACGGATCTGCTGCTGTTCCGCAACCTGCTGGACGCGGCGCCTCCGGGCATCGACGAGCTGGCGGCGATGTCGTGCCTGACGGACGCGCTGGTGCAGGAGCGCTTCAAGCGGATCGTGGTGGACGGGGCGCCCATGGTGAGCTCCATGCGCGTGGTGGAGCTGGCGGACACGGCGAAGGCCTGGTTCACGGCGCTGCACGGGGTGCTGTCCAAGTACAAGTCCAAGGGCCTGGGCGAGCTGGCCGACGACATGGCGGCGTTCCTCAAGCACATCAAGCGCTTCGAGGACGCGCTGGCCTCGCCGAACGAGTCGCGCTTCGTGGTGGTGACGCGGGGTGAGGAGCTGGCGGCGGCGCGCAGCGAGCGGCTGGTGGAGTACCTGAAGGAGCGCAAGCTGCAGGTGGAGCGCGTGCTGGTGAACCGGGTGGGTCCGAAGGCGGACTGCCCGAAGTGCGAGAACCGGCGGAAGAACGAGCTCAACGCGGCGAAGGTGATCGAGAAGAAGATCGGCCTGCCCGTGACGGTGGCGCCCGCGCTGGGCCGTCATCCGGCGGGTCTGCGCGAGCTGAAGGCCTTCCGGACGGCCTGGTACGCCCTGAGCGCCACGGCGAAGACGAAGGCGGCCTGAGAGCAAGAG
The DNA here is from genome assembly GCF_057119385.1 of Archangium sp. Taxonomy (NCBI): domain Bacteria; kingdom Pseudomonadati; phylum Myxococcota; class Myxococcia; order Myxococcales; family Archangiaceae; genus Archangium; species Archangium sp. The sequence goes on from NZ_DBNGVP010000118.1 coordinate 104,745, forward strand.
GCTGACGGAGGAACCATCCTCTCCGCTGTGCACCCCCTGCCTCGCCCTCCGGGAGAGGGTCGGGGTGAGGGTATCAGGACCCCAGGTTGTACCCCTGCCTACTCCCTCTCCCTCTGGGAGAGGGTTGGGGTGAGGGTCACCACGCGCCCAACCGTGGCAGACGCGGAAGCACCCGAGGCAACTGATACCTGAGCCGTTCCGCGAGCTCCCGAGCGGGCACGAACCGCTCCGTACGAGCCACCCCCACGCCGCGCTCGAGGCGCACGGCGAGGGCGGGCCCCGCGAGCATCAGACACAGCGCGGGGACGATGCACAGCCCGAGCGGCACGAACGTCGCGAGCACCAATCCGAACACACGGCGAACCGGCGAAGCGGCCATCGCGGGCGAGCGCGAGAGCGCGCCCAGACAACCCGCGAACACGGCCCCACCCAGGAGCCCGAGAATCACGGCCAGCCCCCAGCTGGCGCCACCGAGCACCGTGCCGAGCACGGGCTCGACGAGCCCCGGGGACGAAGCCGCGAGCAGGAGGGCGAACAGGAACGGGGTGCTCGCCACGACAGCCACCAATCCCCACTGATGCCCCGCGAGTCGCACCATTCCCCGTCACCTCCTGGAGGGAGGGTGAGCAGGGGGCGCTCGACCGCCAAGTCCCCGGGGGTGGCTCCGAGGGCAATCCGTCCTAGGCTTCGCACTCGGACGGAGAGTCCTGGAACGCTCCCAACTCCTCGAACTCCAGCACTCCACGCGTGCTCATCTGCCCCTTGAGGGGCTTGCGTCCCGGGAAGGTCAGCGTGATGGAGCGTCCCTTCACGGTGTACGTGCCGGCCTGCTCCTCGGTGCGGGTGGGGTCCTCGACGATGCGGCGCCAGAGCACGACGCGCTTGCCATCGGGGAAGGTGAGCCGGCGGGTGGAGCCGTAGACGCCCTCACCGGGGGAGAACCAGGTGACGCGGCGGAGGAGCTCGGGGACATCGGCCTGGCGCGAGGGCGAGCGGCCCAGCAGCTTCTGCCAACCGAGGGTGTCGCGGATGGGATCCAGGTCCGCGTCCTGCCTGGCGCGGGCGAGCCGGCGGGGATCCAACTGGATGGAGGTGTTGAGCCGCTCGAGGATCGTCTGCCGGTGGGCGGAGTAGGGGCAGATCTGCCCCTGCTTGCGCAGCACGCCCAGGGTGGCGGCGACGTTGTAGTGGGCGAGGGCGAGCTTGGGATCGGCCTGGGCGGCGGCCTCGAACTTCTCGAGGGCTTCGGGGTACTTGCCGGCCTGGTAGAGGCGGAAACCCTCGGTGTTGAGGGCGCGGGCCGACTGGGCGGCCGAGGGGGTGGCGAGGACGAGGGCGAGCAGGAGCAGCAGGCGGTACATGACACTCCGACGGGCGGAAGGGAGGGGGGATTCTACGCACCGCGTAACGGGTTGCGCGTTGTAAAGGCCCACGGGCAGGTGATAGGGGTCCGGCGCCATGGCAAACGGCATCAACTATCCACTCGATTTCGAGCGCCCGCTCATCGAGCTGGAGAAGAAGATCGACGAGCTCAAGGCCCTCTCGGCGAGCGGCTCGGTGGATTTCACCTCGGAAATCTCCAAGCTGGAGAAGAAGGCCAAGAAGCTGCAGACGGAGATCTTCAGTGATCTCTCGCGCTGGCAGGTGGTGCAACTGTCGCGCCACAGCTCGCGTCCGTACTTCCTCGACTACGTGCAGTACCTGTTCCCGGACTTCACCGAGCTGGCGGGGGATCGCCGCTTCGGGGAGGACCCGTCCATCGTGGGCGGCTTCGCGCGCTTCGATGGCCGGACGGTGATGCTGATCGGCCACCAGAAGGGGCGCAACACGAAGGAGAACATGGCGCGCAACTTCGGCATGCCGCGCCCCGAGGGCTACCGCAAGGCGCGGCGGCTGATGGAGATGGCCGAGCGCTTCGGCAAGCCCATCCTCACCTTCGTGGACACGCCGGGCGCCTACCCGGGCATCGGCGCCGAGGAGCGCGGCCAGGCCGAGGCCATCGCGGTGAACCTGGAGGTGATGAGCCGGCTGACGGTGCCCATCATCGCCACGGTCATCGGCGAGGGCGGCTCCGGCGGCGCGCTGGCCATCGGCGTGGGCAACCGCGTGCTGATGCTGGAGAACAGCGTCTACTCGGTGATCTCCCCCGAGGGCTGCGCCTCCATCCTCTTCCGTGACGCCACCAAGGCGGACAAGGCGGCGGACGCGCTGAAGCTGACGGCCAAGGACCTCAAGGGGATGAACGTCATCGACGAGCTCGTCCCCGAGCCGGCCGGCGGCGCGCACCGTGACCACGCCAAGGCCGCGGAGAACCTGGCCAAGGTGCTCCGCAAGAACCTGGACGAGCTGGCGCAGCTGTCGGGCGACGAGCTGATCCAGGACCGCTACCAGAAATTCCGCGCGCTCGGTGTGTTCTCCGAGGGGCGCTAGCCGTACCCACGAGGAATCCAGACTCCCATGAGACCGCTCGTCCCGCCGTACATCGAGACGCTCAAGCCCTATGTCCCGGGCAAACCCATCGAGGAGACGGAGCGCGAGTACGGGCTCACGGGCGTCATCAAGCTGGCCTCCAACGAGAACCCGCTGGGGCCCTCGCCCAAGGCCATCGAGGCCATGCGGGTGGCGTCGCAGAAGGTGCACCTGTACCCGGACGCGAGCAGCTACTCGCTGGTGCGCCGGCTGGCCGAGCACCTGGGCGTGAAGCCGGAAGAGGTGGTGCTGGGGTGCGGCTCGAACGAGATCATCGAGCTGCTCATCCGCACCTTCACCACGCCCGAGGACGAGGTCCTGCTGTGCAAGGGCTCGTTCCCGGCATACCGGATTTCGGTGCAGGCACATGGCCGGCCCTTCGCGGAAGTGCCCATGCGCGAGGGGTACCGGTATGACCTGGAGACGATGGCGAAGGCGATCAACCCGCGCACGCGGATGATCTTCATCGCCAACCCGGACAACCCCACGGGGACGACGTTCGGCCGCCAGGAGTGGGAGCGCTTCCTGGCGAAGGTGCCGGAGCACGTGCTGGTGGTCCACGACGAGGCCTACTTCGAGTTCGTGGACTGGCCGGAGTACTTCAGCGCGGTGGAGTACTTCCGCAAGCACCCGAACGTGGTGGCGCTGCGCACGTTCAGCAAGATCTACGGGCTGGCGGGGCTGCGGCTGGGGTACGGGGTGATGGACGCGCGGCTGGTGGCGTACCTGCAGCGCACGCGGATGCCCTTCAACCTGACGATTCCGGCGCAGATGGGCGGGCTGGCGGCGCTGGAGGACGTGGAGCACGTGCGGCGCACGCGCGAGCTCAACAGCGAGGGGCTGCGCTACTACCAGACGGAGCTGCCCAAGCTGGGGGCGAAGCTGGCGGAGAGCCACGCGAACTTCGTGCTGGCGGACTTCGGGCGGCCGGCGATGGAGGTGTACGAGAAGCTGCTGCGCAAGGGCGTCATCGTGCGGCCCATGGCGGGCAACGGGTACCCGACGTCGCTGCGCATCTCGGTGGGGACGCGCGAGGAGAACGTGCGCTGCGTGACGGCCCTGCGCGAGGTGCTCGCCTCATGAGCGCACGCCCCTTCATCGTGGCGATCGACGGCCCGGCGGGCGCGGGCAAGTCGACGGTGTCGAAGGTGCTGGCGCGGCGGCTGGGCTTCGCGCTGGTGGACACGGGAGCCATCTACCGCTGCGTGGCGCTGAAGGCGCGGCGCGAGGGGCTCGCCTTCGACGACGACACGAAGCTGGGCGAGTTGCTGAGCCGGGTGCACATCGCCTTCCAGGTGGTGGGCGAGGACAACCACGTGTTCCTGGATGGCGAGGACGTGTCGGGGGAGATCCGGACGCCGGAGAACTCGATGGCGGCCTCGCAGGTGTCGAGCCGGCCGGTGGTGCGCGCGGGGCTGCTGTCCTTGCAGCGGCGGCTGGCGCTGGGCGCTCCGAAGGGAGCGATCCTGGAGGGACGCGACATCGGGACGGTGGTGTTCCCGGACGCGGACGCGAAGTTCTTCCTGGAGGCGGATCCGAGCACCCGGGCGAGGCGCCGTTTCGAGGAGCTCTTCCAGAAGGGCGTGGAGCGCTCGCTGGAAGAGGTGCTGGCGGATCAGATCAAGCGGGACCAGGACGACGCGTCGCGAGCGGTGGCGCCGTTGAAGCCGGCGGAGGACGCGGTGCGGCTGGACTCGACGAGCATGCCGCTGTCCGAGGTGGTGCGGATCCTGGAGCAGACGATCGTGGACCGGATGTCCAAGCGTTGATTTCCCCTCTCCCCTCGGGTTCCAACCCCCGCCCCCACCCGAGTGCCCCTACTTCCGGCGCGAGAACCAGGCCATGATCTCCTCGAGGGCGCGGCGGTCCACGTCGTCGAAGGTGGCCTTGTGCTCGGAGTCGATGTCGAGCACGGCGATCAGCTCGCGGTTGGGCCCGAAGACGGGGACGACGATCTCCGAGGCCGAGCGCCCATCACACGTGATGTGACCCGGGAAGGCGTGCACGTCGGCGACGACGAGGGTCTCGCCCTTGGCGGCGGAGGTGCCGCAGACGCCCTTGCCGAAGCGGATCTCCAGGCAGCCGAGGATTCCCTGGTAGGGTCCGACGCGCAGCAGCTTGCCGGGCTCCACGACGCGGTAGAAGCCGGTCCACAGGTGGCCGAAGGCGTTGTGGAGCAGGCAGCTCATGGTGGCCATGGCGGCCACGTCGTCGTTGATGCCCTCCAGGACGGACTCGATGTGCTTCTTGAGCTCGGCGTAGGCCTCGGCCTTGGGCGTGCCGCGCAGATCCAGGGTGACTTCAGCCATGGTGTGGTCCTCGAGACGGGGGCCGGCGGGGTGTCGCGCCGGCGCGGGGCGCATGTTTAACCTGATCCGGATCGCGCCGCGATAGAACCCCTCGCGCCCCCCGGGAGAACCCCGGGACTACTCGAAGATGGGGACGGAGTCGTCCTTGGTGTCCCGGTTCTGTTTCGCGGGGCGTGAAGGACGGGAGGGCTCCGCCACGGGCTCGGCCTTCACGGGCTCCAGCGTGACGCTCACGGTCTCCGCGTCCGCCACCACGCCATTGAAGTCCAGCTTGCGCTTCACCTCCTGGTGCCCGGCGAGCTGGAAGGTCAGCTCGTGCACCTGGTCCCGGCGCAGCCGGCGCTCCAGCGGAGCGGTGCCGATCTGCACATCCCCCGCGAAGACGGTGGCGCCCTCGGGGGTGGAGCGGATGCGCACCAGGATCATGCTGTCCACGGCGGGGGCCGCGGGCTTCGGCGCCGGCTTCACCTCGGCGACGGGGGGAGGCGGCTCGGCCGGGGTGGAGGGGCGCAGCGCCACGACCGCGCCTCCCGTGGCGATGAGCAGCAGCGGCAGTACCACGAACGCGATCTTCCTCCCCATGGAGCCGCGCTGCGTGTCCTCGGGGAGCGAGTGGGTGTGGTGGGGCGCCGGAGCGGCGGCCTCGGGGCGCGGAGGGCGCGGACGGGCGGCCGAGGCGGAGCCACTGCCCGCCCGGGCGGGAGCCGCGCTGGACGGCTGCGAGCCCCGGGACGAGGGCTGTGCGGCCCGGGCCGCGGAGGGCTGCGAACCCGGACGCGCCGCCGGAGCACCGGGACGGGAGCGCGAGTCACTCGGAGACGAGCGGCCCGGCTTCGACACGCTGCGCTGGCCCACCTTGCTGCTGCTGCCGGCCCTGCTGCTCCGGCTGCTGCTGCCCGCCTCGGGGACCGAGTTGGCGGGGAGCGCATCCAGCTCCTCGGGAGACAGGTCCGCCACCGCGTCCAGCATGGCGTCGATGAACTCCTGGGCGTTCTGGAAGCGGTCTTCCTTCTCGCGGGCGAGCGCCTTCGCGAAGAACTCCTCGAGGGACTGGGGCACGGGGGCGCCCTGGCGCTTGGCGGCCACGGTGGGCACGGGCTGCGTCAGGGCGGCGGTGAGCGCCTTGCGCACCGTGTTGGCGCCATACGGCGAGGTGCCCGTGAGGCAGTAGTAGAAGACGCCGCCCATCGAGTAGAGGTCGGAGCGGTGATCCACGTGCTCGCCGCCGGCCTGCTCGGGGGGCATGTACTGGGGCGTGCCGAGCACCTGGCCGGTGGAGGTGAGCTGATGCTCGTCCTCGGCCTCGAGCGCCTTCACCAGGCCGAAGTCCAGCACCTTGACGAAGTCCCGCTTGTCCAGCTGCTGCACCATGATGTTGTGCGGCTTGATGTCGCGGTGGACGGCGCCCTGCTCGTGGGCGTGGGCGAGGCCGCGGCAGGCCTGCTCGATGACGTCCACGGCGCGGCGCAGGGACATGGGGCCGTCGCGCTTGACGAGCTCGCGCAGGCTCTCGCCCTCGAGCAGCTCCATGACGTAGTAGCAGGTGCCGTCCGGGGCGCGGCCGAAGTCGTAGATGGTGATGACGTTGGGGTGGCGCAGGCGGCTGGCGATCTCCGCCTCGCGCCGGAAACGCTCGAAGAACTGGGGCGCGGCCGCCAGCGAGGGGTTGAGCGTCTTGACGGCCACCGGACGGTGGACGGACGTCTGGGTGGCGCTGAAGACCATGCCCATGCCTCCCTGGCCGAGCACGTCTTCGATCTTGTAACGGCCATCGAGCACCTGGCCGATGAGGGCCATCTGGGAGGCGCTGCACAGGTGGTCGGAGCCGTCGGTGCTACCGCAGTGCGGGCAGGGAGAAGCCATCAGGAGGCCGAGTATAGACAGACCCGGGGAGCTCCGGGCAGGGGTCCTGACGGGGGGCCGCCCCGGGCCGGGGGCGGGGGAGGGAGCGGACGGGCATCTCGGCCGTTCCCGGAAGGCGGCCAGGCTGTTACACCCCCGAATCCGCCATGAGCCTCGTCATCGCCCAGGACATCTGCCTCTCCTACGGGAAGAAGGTTCTCTTCGACAACGAAAGCTTCGCCCTCAGCCCCAAGGACCGCATCGGCCTGGTCGGGGCCAACGGAACGGGGAAGAGCTCGCTGATGAAGATCCTCGCCGGGGTCCAGAACCCTGACTCGGGGACACTCACCTACCGGCGCAAGTCACGAATTGGTTACCTGCCCCAGGAGCTGGCGGGCCTGCCCGAGGGCTCGGTGGTGGACGCGGTGATGAGCACGGTGCCGGGCCGCGACGCCCTGGAGGCGCGCCTGCGGGAGACCGAGGAGGCGCTCGGCAAGGCGGCCAACGAGGAGGAGCAGCTCGAGCTGGCCCAGACGCTGGCGGACCTGCACACGGAGCTGGACCACTTCGAGGAGCACTACGGCCGGCACCATGCCGAGCGCATCCTCAAGGGCCTGGGCTTCCGCGAGGCGGACCTGGCCAAGCCCACGGGGGCGCTGAGCGGTGGCTGGCGCATGCGCGCGGCCCTGGCGGGACTGCTGCTCCAGGACCCGGACCTGCTGTTGATGGACGAGCCCACCAACCACCTGGACGTGCCGACGCTGGCGTGGTTCGACGGCTTCCTGAAGCGCTCGAACAAGGCGGTGGTGCTCATCTCGCACGACCGCGACTTCCTCAACCGGCAGGTGGACCGCATCCTCTCGCTGGAGCTGGAGGGCCTGCGCTCGTACGTGGGCAACTACGACACGTACAAGCGGCAGCGCGCCGAGGAGATGGAGCAGCTCAAGGCGCAGGCCGAGCGCGTCGAGGCGCGCAAGGCGGAGCTGCAGGCCTTCATCGACCGCTTCGGCGCGAAGGCCACGAAGGCCCGGCAGGCGAAGAGCAAGGAGAAGCAGCTCGAGAAGATGGAAGACGTGCAGGTGCTCGAGGAGCGGGCCACCATGCGCTTCCGCTTCCCGGAGGTGGAGCGCTCGGGGCGGGACGTGATGACGCTGGAGGGCATCCAGAAGCGCTACGGGGAGGCGGTGGTGTACTCGGGGCTGGACGCGCGGGTGGAGCGCGGGCAGCGCATCGCCGTGGTGGGCGCGAACGGCGCGGGCAAGACGACGCTCCTGAAGATCATCGCGGGCGAGCTGGTGCCGGATGGGGGCACGGTGAAGCTCGGGCACAACGTGGTGATGGGGTATTACGCGCAGCACCACGGCGACAAGCTGAACAAGCACAACAGCATCATCGAAGAGGTGCGGCCGCTGGCGGCGGACAAGCCGGAGAGCTTCGTGCGCGGGGTGCTCGGCGCGTTCATGTTCTCGGGGGACGACGTGGACAAGCCGGTGGGCGTGCTGAGCGGTGGCGAGCGCGCGCGTGTGGCGCTGGCGAAGCTGCTGCTGGTGCCCTCCAACCTGCTGCTGATGGACGAGCCGACGAACCACCTGGACCTGGACTCGACGGAGATGCTGATCGAGGCGCTGAAGGGGTACGGGGGGACGCTGGTGTTCGTGTCGCACAACCGGAGCTTCGTGAACGGGCTGTCGACGCACGTCTGGGACGTGGTGGGCGGGAAGGTGGTGCCGCACCCGGGCAACCTGGACGACTACCTGTACCACCAGGAGCAGCAGCGGCTGGCGGCCGAGGCCGCGGGCCTGGGCGAGAAGGTGGCGGAGAAGGGGCCGGCGGCGGGGCTGACGGAGAAGGACCGCAAGCGGATGGAGGCCGAGGCGCGGCAGAAGCGCAGCGTGGTGGAGGGCCCCATCAAGAAGGAGATCGCGAAGCTGGAGGAGGCGATCGCGAAGCTGGAGGCGGCGCAGAAGGAGCGCGAGGCGCAGCTGGCGGATCCGGTGCTCTACAACGACTTCGCGAAGGCGAAGCCGCTGATGGACACGCACCGCGAGGGCAAGGAGCAGCTGGAGCAGCTCTACGCGCAGTGGGAAGCGGCGCAGGAGAAGCTGGCCGAGGCCTCCGCGTCCCTCTAACTCCCTCTCCCTGTGGGAGAGGGTCGGGGTGAGGGTCTACCGGTCAGTGATGCCCGCCCCCCCGATGTCCGCCTCGACGGCCGCCCCAACGGCCTCCGTGCGGGTGATCACGGTACGGGCTCGCGTCGTGGTAGCGGTGACCACGATACCGGCCCCAGCCCCAGGGCCGATTCCACTCGTGCTGACGCATCACCGGGTAGTGCCGCCAGGTGTGGAAGAAGTAGTTGGGGTGTCCCCACCTCACGGCGATCCTCGCGTGGCGGTACTCCGGAACGACGATCCGGACCGAGCCACGCGGAGCCCATCCGCCCTCGATGAAGACCCACGAGTAACCCCGCCGGACCCACCTTGGCGCGATGAAGACCAGGTCCGGCTGGGGAGGCGAGACCCAGGTGCCCTCCACCCAGACGTACTGGCTTCCTGACCAGTACCAGTAACCCGGTGCCCACGTGAGGTTCTGCGCGGGAGGCGGAGGCGGCGTCTCCGCCTGGATCTGCGGAGGCGCCTGCGCCGTCGCGACCTCCTCGCTGCTCACGTCGATGGGGATCTCCACGTCCGTCGAGCCAGGCCTCGCCCAGCCACCGGAGATCCAGCGCCAGACGTCTCCATCCTGCTGCCAGTAACCGTTGACGAACTGATAGCCGGGCATCCGCGCGATCCACGCGCCGGGCTTGAAGCGCCACTCGCCGCCATCCCAGTACCAGTGTCCGGAGGTCCACACGGAGTCGGGGAAGGGCCGCGGCGTGGGCCGCTCCAGGGGGAGCGCCGGAGGAGGGGAGGGCGCCAGGGGCTCCGACTCCACATCCTGCTCCTCGGTGTACCCGAACCCTGGCTCGGCGACCGGAGCCGTCTGCGCATGCACGGCCGGAGCCGCAAGACCGAGAACCAAACAGACCCACCAACGAGGCGTCATGACGTCGTCTCTCCCCTCACTGCCGCTTCATGGGTGGGACGTTTTCCGCCTCGATTTATTCACGCACCCCTCGGGCCAGTCGCCCTGATGCCGATGACGCGCCCGCGCCGGTGCGCTAAGCGGGTGGCCCCATGAGACCGACCACCGCGTTCCTCAGCCTCTTCCTGCTCGCCACCTCGTCCTGCACCCATGGCTCGAACCGCCAGGAGACTCCGGCGAGTCCCTCGTCCACGGATCTCGCCGAGCGCAGCCGCGCGCTCGCGAAGCGCGTCATCATCGCCGACGGCCACATCGACGTGCCGTACCGTCTCCACGAGAAGCTGGGCCCCAATGGCGAGCCCACCGAGGACATCTCGCAGCGCACCGCCGAGGGTGACTTCGACCACCCGCGCGCCGTGGAGGGCGGGTTCGACGTGCCCTTCATGTCCATCTACATCCCCGCGGATCTCCAGACGAAGCCCGGGGCCTCGAAGGCACTCGCGGACTCGCTGATCGACATGGTGGAGAAGATCGCCCGTCAATCTCCCGAGAAGTTCGCCATGGCCCGCTCGGTCGAGGAGGCCCGGCGCAACACCCAGGAGGGCAAGGTGTCCTTCGCCATGGGCATCGAGAACGGCTCGGCCATCGAGGACTCGCTCCAGAACGTGGCTCACTTCCACCAGCGCGGCGTGCGCTACATCACCCTCACGCACTCCAAGGACAACCAGATCAGCGATGCCTCCTTCAACACGGGCAAGCGCACCTGGAACGGGCTCAGCCCCTTCGGCAAGCAGGTGGTGGCCGAGATGAACCGCGTGGGCATCATGGTGGATGTCTCGCACCTCTCGGATGACGCCATCCGCCAGGCGGTGGAGTCGAGCCAGGTGCCCGTCATCGCCTCGCACTCCTCGTGCCGCCACTTCACGCCCGGCTTCGAGCGCAACATCAGCGACGAGCTCATCCGCGCCCTGGCCGCGAAGGGGGGCGTGGTGATGATCAACTTCGGCTCCGCCTTCCTGTCCCAGGCCTACAACGCCTACGAGCTGGAGGGCCGCAAGGCGGTGATGGCCTTCGCCCAGGAGCGCGGCCTGACCCCCGACAGCCCCGAGGTGAAGGCGTTCGTGGAGTCCTATATGCGCGAGCATCCCGCTCCGCTCGCCCGGGTGGAGGACGTGGCCGACCACATCGACCACGTGGTGAAGCTGGTGGGCATCGACCACGTGGGGCTCGGCTCCGACTTCGATGGCGTGGGCCCGACGCTCCCCACCGGGCTCAAGGACGTGTCCCAGTACCCGAACCTCTTCCGCGTCCTGCTCGAGCGCGGCTACAGCGAGGCGGACATCGAGAAGATCGCCTCGGGCAACGTCTTCCGCGTGTGGCAGAAGGTCGAGTCCCACGCCGCCGGCCGCTGAGCACCTGCCACGGCTCCGGCAATGGTGGGTCAGCTCGTCGGAGCGGGTGGCCAGAGCTCGCCGAGCCTGAGCGCGAGGAGCTCGAACGGCGGCGCGTGGATGACATCGTCCTCACCGTAGACGCCCAGCTCCCACCAGTGTCCGTTCAAGAGCTCGCTCACCGTGAGCGTGCGCGCCTCCAGGTCCACGAACCACAGGTGGCGCACGCCAATGCGCGCGTAGAAGGGCCTCTTGATGCGTTGGTCGTAGCTGCGTGTGCTCGGTGAGAGAATCTCGCAGATCCAATCCGGGATGATGCTGAAGCGATCCTCCGGGAGCTCGGGAAGCCGCTCTCGCCGCCAGCCGGCGAGGTCCGGAACGAACTCCGGGGAGCCCTCTGCCTGGATGCCGGGCTCGACGAGAATCCACCAGCCGCCCGGGCCATCCCGCCCCAACTCGAAGGGCCCCTGAAGTTCCCGGGACAACCTGCCCCCAAAGTGGACGTGCTTGGGACGTGGGCGGGCATGCGTGTAGAGCGTCCCCTCGATGATCTCCCCCACGACGGTCTCGGGCAGGGCCTCGAGGTCGGCCAGGGTTGCGGGGGAGGGTGTGAGACGGGCGGTGGACCCCATGTGCCTAGTCTGGGGAGCGTGGCGGTTCCTGGCAAGCAGCTCCCCGCTCGTCCGCTTGCTCCTCTCCTCACGTCTCCCGGGACTCGCGCCACCGGAGCGTCGCGCGCCAGGCGGACCACAACACGAGCCCGAGCAGCGCTTCCCCGAGCAGGAAGGGCACGCCGCCCCACAGCACCAGGCGGCGGGCCAGGGTCCTGTCCATCTCGAAGGCCGCGTCGGCGGGCGTCTGCACGATGACGACGAACCCCGTGTAGCCCACCGGCGCCAGGGCCGCGAGCCACGGTCCCTCCCGTGTCGCGAGCGGATCCCGGTGCTCGGCGAGCGTCACGGTGGGCCAGGGCTCGGGCATCCGGAGTTGCTCGTCCTCCGTCCGGGTCAGGGTCCTGCGCACCTCGTCGAGCTCACGCGCCAGGCCTCCCTCCAGAGGCAGGGACTCGCCGTGCCCCAGTGCCTCGTGGAGCAGGATGATGTAGCCCCCGGGTGCCGGCTGCCCGGCCTCGCCCCGGTTCCTGTCCCGCGGCGCGACGAGCACGGCGGTCCGATGCCGGGCCTCGTCCGGATCGCTCAGGCGCAGGGAACCCAGGGTGGCGCCCGTGCCCACCATGCCCACGAGCACTCCCCGCCATCCTCCCTCCGCATCGAGCAGCGGAATGGAGATGGCGAAGCGATGCCGATCATCCGCCTCCGACAGGAACGCGCGGGAGATGTAGGGCTGGACCCGTTGCGCGAGCGCGTTGCGTTTCGCGCCCTCGAAGTAGTCGCGCCACGCGAAGTTCTTGCCCAGGAAGTCCCGGGAGGGCTCGGGCCAACGCGCCAGGACCGTTCCCTGGGCATCCACGATGAACCAGCTGTCGAACGGAGACTCCCCACCCGGGAGCTTCAGGCCGAGCCGTGGATCCTCGTGTGCCTCGTACATCTCCCGGCAGAAGCCCTGGAGGGCGGGCAGATCATGGCGCAGGAGCGGCTCGCGCAGCCGGGGCGAGCTGGCGGCCCGCTCGATGGCATCGCTGTACTCCTCGAGCTTGAAGAGCACCGTGCCCGCGACCGTGCGCGCGGCGTAGATGTTCGTGCTCAGCTCCTCCCTGCGCCGATCGTCCACCTGCGCTCGTGCCACGGTGAGGGCCGCTCCCGCCGTGATGAGCAGCAGCCAGGCGATGCTGCCCACCAGCCCCGCGGGGACCGGGTTCCGCCGGCACCACCGCCACACGCGCGCGGCCCTTCCCATGGGCCGGGCCAGGATGGGCTCGCCCCGGAGGTAGCGATCCAGCTCCTCGGCCAGCTCCTCCGCCGAGCCGTAGCGCCGCGCCGGATCCTTCTCCAGGCACTTGAGGCACAGCGTCTCCAGGTCTCGATCGATACCAGGAGCGAGCTGGTGGGGTGGCGTGGGTTCGGTCTCGAGAACGCGCCGGAGGACCTGGGTGGGAGTGTCCGCGGTGAAGGGCGGCTGGCCCGTGAGCAACTCGTAGAGGATGGCGCCCAGGCCGTAGACGTCGGTGGCGGTGGTGAGGTTCCGGGAGCGTCCGGCGGCCTGCTCCGGTGACATGTAGCCCGGCGTGCCCACCACGATGCCGGAGCGGGTGTGATCGGCCTGCTTCTCCAGGTGCCGGGCCACGCCGAAGTCCGCCACGTGCGGCCGTCCCCCGGCATCGAGGATCACGTTGGCCGGCTTCAGATCGCGATGCAGGACGCCGCGCTGGTGTCCGTGGTGCACCGCCCGCGCGAGCACCGAGAGCACCTCGGCCACGCGCCGGCCATTTCCCCGGAACCGCTCCAGGTTCTCGGCGAGGTTGCCGCCCTCCACGTACTTCATCGTGAAGTAGGGGCAGCCGTCGTGCTCGCCGACCTCGTAGATGGGGACGATGTTCGGATGATCCAACCGGGCCGCGGCCTCGGTCTCGGCGCGGAAGCGGTGCAGCTCGGCCTCGCTGGCCAGCCCGCCTCCCACGAGCATCTTCAAGGCCACCACGCGCTCCAGGCGCAGGTCGCGCGCGCGGTACACCCGGCCCATGCCCCCCCGGCCCAGGAGCTCGAGCAGCTCGTAGTCCCCGAAGCGCGAGGGGAGGCCCGAGGCCGGGAGGGGCTCGGGCTCCTCGTCGAGTGCTCCGAGCAGCAGACAGCGGGGGCACAGGCCCGCCGCGCTCAGGTTCGAGCCACACTGGGGGCACACGGGCTACTCCAGGGAGACCAGCAGCAGGCGGATCTCATCCTCGATGTCCTCGGGCCGCTCGACCGTCTGGGCGATCTCTTCCCGGAGCAGCTCCCGGTACCGGCCGCGGAGCCGGTGGGCCGCGATCTTCACCGCATCTTCACTCATGCCCAGGGTTCCGGCCACCTGCGCATGGGGGATCTTCTCTACGTCTCCCGTCAGGTTGCCGCGCAGCTTCTCGAAGAGCCGCTGCTTGCCGAGTCGGGCGCACTCCTGCTCCAGCGTGGACAGCACGCGCTCCAGCAGCGTCAGGGTCCAGCGGCGCTGGTAGAGCTTCTCGGGCGTCAGGTCATGCGAGGGCTCGTGCTGGTAGAGACCCTCGGCGGTCTCGGCGTCGATGGACAGGCCCGTGAGGCCGCCGCCGCGCTTCTGGGCCCGCTCCCGGTCCCACTCGTTGGCGAGGTAGTGCTTGAGCGAGGCGAGCAGCCATGAGCGGAACCGGCCGCGCTGGCGATCCACGTCGGCGAGGTCGTTCTTCTCCAGCAGCCGCGTGAAGAAGCCCTGGACCGAGTCGCGCGCGTCCTCGGGCCCGCGTCCCTGGCGCCGGGTGAAGGCATAGAGCGGGTACCAGTAGAGCTTGCACAGGGTGGACAGGGCCTCGTGCGCCTCGGACGAGGTGCCATGGCCCGCGGCGAGGACCAGACTCCAGCGTGTCGTCGAGAACTTCCTGGGGCTGGGCCGAGGAAGTCCCTCGAGTGCATCCTCACCATTGTCTCGCGTGGGTGCTGTCATGGGCTCCCCCGGGTGGATTCGCCGAGAGAGCCTAGCCCAGGGCCGGTCCCGCCCGGGTGACGAATCGGGCTACGCGGACTGCCGGGCCTTGCGCCGCGCCAGGAGCGAGGGCGCGAGGAGCAGCACCACGCTCAGCACGAGGGCGGTGGGGCCCAGCCAGTCCCCCCAGAGCACCATCAGCGTGGGCACACGGGGAGTGAGGGGCACCGTCACGGCGAGGCTCGCGCGGTGAGCATCCGGCACCTCGGCGAGCACCTGGCCCGTGGGGCTGATGAGGGCGGAGATGCCCGAGTTGGTGACGCGCACCTGCGGCAGCCGCGTCTCGATGCTGCGAAACGCCGCGTGCATCAGGTGCTGCTTCGGCGCGGGCGTCCCGGAGAACCACGAGTCGTTGGACAACGTGATGATGAGCTCGGCTCCCCGGCGCGCCTCCTCGGCGACATAGCTGGGGAAGATGGACTCGTAGCAGATGAGGGGCGCGACGGTGATCGCCCGGCCTCCGCCGAGCTGGAGCGCCATCGTCTGCGGACCGGGTCCCCGCTTCCAGTAGCCCGTCCAGGGCATCCGCTCGCGCAGCCACTGCGAGTCGATCAGCTCGGGGACCCACTCCGTCAGCGGGAAGAGCATCGTCTTGCGGTAGGCCGAGCGCTCCAGCGCTCCGTTCTTCCCCGGGCCCAGGAACATGGCGGCGTTGTACTCGCGCTCCTGCTCCAGATCGTACGTGCCGAAGAGCAGGGGCACCTGGCCGCGCGAGACGAACTCGCGGATCTCCGCGTCGAACTCGGCGCCCGCGTCGCTCTTGGGCGTGCCGAAGGTCGTCGGGTACACCGTCTCGGGCCAGATGAGCAGATCCAGCTTCCGGTTCTGGAGCAGATCGGCCGAGAGCCGGTAGTGCGTGTCCAGGATCATCCGGACCACGTCGTACGTGCCCATCTCCGCCGCGAGCTTCTCGTACTTCGTGATGTTGGCCTGGACGACGCCCACCGTGAGCTGCTGCTGGGGGGCCTCGAGCGCGGTCACCTGCCGGTAGCGGAACTGGCCGTACCCGAAGCACGCCAGCACGAGCGCCGCTCCCACGGCCACCGGAGCCAGTGCGCGCCGCGAGCCCTCGCGCACACCGTGGGCCACGAGGACCCTGCCGGCCTCGAGCACGCACGCGTTGACGATGACGAGCACGAACGTGAGCCCATGCGTCCCGGCGATGTCCGCACCCTGGCGAAGGGACTCGGAGGCGATGAAGCCCTGCCCGAGCGTCACGGCGAAGAGCTTGGGGCTGATCCACTCGGTGCCCACGTACACGAGTACGCCCGTGAGCGTGGCGCGCCAGAAGCCCCGGGGGTTCTGCTGGGCGGTGCGCCGCAGGTGGTAGCGGGTCAGCGCGAAGGTGATGAACTGCAGCTCCATGAGGGGCGACAGCACCAGGAAGGCGAGCCAGCACACCGCCAGGGGCGCCCCGGAGTAGCTCTGCAGGGAGCCGGGGAACCACGCGAAGAGCGCGGCGTTGAAGGCGCAGCCCATGGCCACGCCCGCGAGCACCGTCTCACGCCGGGAGGTGGTCCGGTCCAGCACCCACAACCAGGGCACGAGCGACACCCAACCGGCCGAGACCCAGAGGGGCTCCTGGCTGCCGAACAACCACAGCAGGCCCGCGGTGCCCGCCGCGCCGAGCAGCAGGAGCACGAGGCGCCTCGCGCGGACCGCCATCGCGCTCATGGAATGGGCTCCACTCCCTCTGGCCCTTCGGGCAGCTCCAGGATCTCGATGGGCATGCCCGGGGGCGCCAGCTCGGGCGGGACGACCCGGTTGGAGGGCAGCTCGACTGGCACTCCCTTGGAGTCCACCGGCTTGTAGTCCGGGTGGAACATGAGGATCGGCTTGATGCCCTCGCCATTGTCCGTGGTCTGGTAGTGGCGCACGTAACCGGGAGGCAGCTCGAAGTTCTCGGGGACGATGATGCCCTGCTTGAGGGGGCTGGTGCCCGGGCGGTACAGGTTGATGCCCTCCGCGGGGCCAGCGGGCGCCGCGTCCTGTGGCACGGGCTCCTCCTGGGGCGTGGGCTCGGACGGCTGGGCCGGGACGCTCTGGGGCCGCGGGGCCGCCTTCGGAGCGGGACGGGACGGGGTGGGGGAGGGCGCGGGTGCTCCCTGCGCGAGCCTCACGGGCTCTGTTTCGGGAGGGGAGGGCACGGAAGCCGGCGATGACACGAGCCAGGCACTCAGGAGCAGACACACGACGGTGACGCCGAGCCCCAGCCCGACGATCCACGTGCCGCTGCCGGTGCTCTTCCGCTGGATGCGTGTCACGCCATCACCGTCGACGTGCCGCTCGTACTCGGGATGCTGCGAACCCATTCTCGCCCCTGTTCTCCGGGGCTCGTATGCTACGGGCCCCTTGCCGCCCGGGCAATCCGTTCCCCCATGAGCCCCATGTCCGCCGCCGATGCACCCGTCGCGCCTTCAGCCCACGGCCAGCCCGTGGCCCCGCGCTTCCAGGTCCACGCCTACTCGCTCGCCCTGCGTCTCGTCAGTGCCCTGCTCCAGGTGTTGATGACGGCCGACATCCTGTGTGCCTCGGCGCTCATCGTCGTGGGCACCTTCACGGGGGCGATGAACCCCAGGCCTCCGGCACTGGCGGGCTGGCTCGCCCTGATCGCGCTGGCCCTGTTCGGCCTCACCCGGCTCATCCGGTGGCTCACCGCCGCGACGTTCTCCGTCGAACCGTCACAGTTCGTGCTGGAGCGCCGTGGGGATCGGTTCGAACTGCCCGTCACCTCGGTGGAGTCCGCCCGGGTGTGGCGGCTGCCGTTGCCGGGGGCGGGCGTGTCGTTGCGGATGAAGTCGGGACGAGGTTTCCAGTACGCGTTGCAGGTGGTGGATCCACTGCCGGTGTTGGAGGCGATGGGGACGGAGGCGAATCACCCGCTCACGGCCTTCGCCCACGCCCGGGCCACGGTGAGCCGCCGACGCTGGTACCACCTGGTGCTCAAGTTCGTCCTGTTCCCGCTGGTGCCCGCCGTCATCATGTTCCAGCTCAACCAGCGCATCACCTACGGTGGGCCGTTCGCGCAGTACCAGATGTACGGGATGGGGCCGTACATGCAGAGCTTCTTCACGTACTGGACCTACTTCACCGCGCTGCTGGTGCTGTTCGCGAGCATCTGGCGCGTGCTGGCCGAGCTGGTGGCCTTCGCGGGGGCGTGGATCTCCCCGCGGCGGGCGAGGGGCGTGCGGCGGTTCGTGGAGGTCGCCAGCGCGGTGCTCTACTACGGGGGCTTCTGCTCGCTCGTGGCGTGGAAGTTCCTCCAGTAGACAGTGCCCCCGGTCCTCCTGAGTTGAGCCTCAACCCGTGCGGCGCTTCTTGTCGCGTTTCGGTTTGCGCTCGGGTTTGGGCGGTGGCGTGCTGTCCGGAAGGCCGCCCTCAGCCACCTTGCCATCCGAGGGTCTCGTGGTGGGGAAGGGCGTTCCATCCATGAGGATCGGCTCTGGCAGTGGGAGTGGCTCGGACGGAGGCGCCGGCAGGCGGATGATGAACGCGGCGCCCTCGCCCGGTTTGCTCTGCACCGACAGCGTCCCGCCGTGGTTCTTCACGATGCGCTGGCAGATGGCCAGTCCCAGTCCCGTGCCCTTCTGCTTCGTCGTGTAGAAGGGCACGAAGATGTGTTGCTGCTGCTCCTGCGGAATCCCCGGGCCCGTGTCCGTCACGTGCAGCTCCACGAACGAATCCCCCGCCGAGCGGAAGTCCGTGAAGCGATCCGGCCGCACCGTCTTCACCGTGATGGCGCCCCCGGTGTCGGCCATCGCCTGCATCGCGTTCTGCACCAGGTTGATCAACACCTGCTTGAGCTGCTCCGCGTCCGCCTCCACCCGCGGCAGGGCCTCCTCCTGCTCGACCTTCAGCTCGATGCCCGGTGGCATCTCGTTCTGGATGAGCCGCACCGTCCGCGTCACCACCTCGTTCAGGTCCGTGGGCCCGAAGGTCTGCTTCAGTGGCCTCGCGTAGTCGAGGAACGCCGACACCACCCCGTTCAGGCGGTTCACCTCCTCGACGATCACCTCCAGGAACTCGCCTTCCTCCCCCGGCAGCCGCTTCGGATCCAGGCACTGCGCCGCGCCCTTGATGGCCCCCAGCGGGTTGCGGATCTCATGCGCCAGGCCCGCCGCCATCTCGCCCAGCGCCGCCAGGCGGTCGCGCTCGCGGATCTTCTCGTACAGCTTCGAGTTCTCCAGCGCCGTCGCCAGCCGCTCGGCCACTTCCAGGATCAGGGCGATCTCGTCCGAGGCGTACGCCTCCGGCACCCGCTCGTCCCACAGGTTCAGGAAGCCGATGACCCGGTCATTGCCCAGCAGCGGCACGGTGATGCCGCCCTTCATCTGCAGCAGCGCCGCCCGCGTGTCGTTGAGCCGCTTGAGCTCGTCCCGGAAGCGCTTGCCCTCCACCGCCTGCTGCCGCAGCACCGCGATGCGCCGCTCCACGTTCTCCAGCAGCACCGCCTTCTGTCCCGATGCCACCGCGAACAGCACGCCCCTCGCCGCGCCCGTGTCCAGGAAGCTCACCGGTGCCGGTCCCCGCGCGTCCAGCAGCCGGTAGCCCGGCCTGTCCTCCGCCAGCAGGTACAGCGAGGCGTGGGTGATCCGCCCCGACTCGTGCAGCGCGTCCAGCACCATCCGCGCCAGCTCGGAGATTTCAATGACGCCCGCCATCCTCGCCCGCGCGTTGCTCAGCACCCGCAGCAGCTCGAAGCGCTCGCGGAAGAAGATGGACACCACCTGCTCCTCCACCTTCACCCTCAGGGGCTCCAGGAGGATGAGCACCACGAACGCCGCCACCACCGTGTTGAACACGAACAGCGAGGTGTTGTTCTGGTCCACCCACACCGTCAGCACCGTGAACACCGCGGCCAGGATGGTGGCCAGCACCGTCTGCGAGGCGATCTTCCCCAGCAACTCGTGCAGGTCCATCAGCCGCAGCCGCAGCAGCGTCTGGGCCAGGAAGAACAGGTAGAGCGTGGTGAAGACCGGCCCCAGGGTGGGGAAGGGCAGGCCGTAGCGCTCGAGCAAGTCCAGCGCCGTGAAGAGGATGGCCGCCCCCGCGCCGATGGCCAGGTACGTCAGGCGCAGCCGCTCGATGCGCGACTCGGTGGTGCTGACTCGTCGGAGCAGCAACGACACCGAGCCCAGCAGTGCACCGAGCACCCAGGCGCCCATGGCCACCCTGGCCCACCCATTGTGCGCCAGGGGCGACACCGCCACGCCCAGGCCGAACACGGCGGAGAGCACAGCGAGCCGCCTGCCGAGCAGATGTGTTCCCTTGCTGACCCCCAGGAATTCGAGGAAGAAGGCAACGGCCGCGCCAGGAACCAGCGAAGCCAGTAGAATGGTGGCACCCACCGCCACCCTCGACACCCAGGGGTACTCGGCGCGTGAGAAGAGGCTGTGGAAGAAGCTGGAGAGGTAGTACCCGCCTACTGTCAACGCGAAGACGGAGTAGAGCGTGAGCACCCGTGGACGTCCCGCCCTCAACAACATGGAAACGCCCAGCGCCAACCCGATGATGGATGCGAGAAGTGCGCTCTGTGTCCGGATGTCCATGCGTGGTGGGCAGTCTAACCTCCGTTCGTTCGCGGAAATTTTTTCCCTGCTTCCAGTTGTCTCCGTGGCTGCCCAGGCCCATCACGTGAGGGCCCATCCCGTATGAAAGCCTTCGTCCCCCTGCTCGCCGCCGCTGCCGCGGCCACCTCGCTGGCCTTTGCCCAGGCGCCGCTCACCGAGGAGCCCTCCGCGGCTCCCCAGGCGCTCACCGGCCAGGCTCCGTCCGAGGCCCAGCTCTCCCCACCTCCGGATGCCGAGAAGGTCCTCGTGCCCCCGGGGTATGTGGAGGTGCTCAACCCGGCCTTCCCGGACCCGCCTCCGCCCGCGCCCGCCGCGCCCATGATTTTCAAGGGCCGCGCCTACAACCTGGACGACCTGTCCCCCTACTTCGCCAAGGGCAAGCTCCTGGAGGCCAGGCAGGCCTTCGACAAGGGCTTCTACGTCCGCGCCCGCGAGCTGCTGGAGAAGGAGGGCCACTCGCTGCCCGTGCGCTACCTGCGCGCCCTGAGCGCGGTGCGCGCCGGGGACGACAAGCGCGCCGCCGAGGAGATGTCCACCCTGGCCCGGGACTACCCCGCGCTGGCCGATCGCTGCCTCACCCATGCCGGCGTGGCGCTCGAGTCGCTCGGGCGCTTCGCGGATGCCGCCGTGCTGCTCGCCCAGGTGCCCGAGAGCTCCCGGCTGTACGCCGATGCCCGCCTGGCGCTCGGCCGCGTCCTGCGCAAGACGAAGGACACCGAGGCCGCGCTCGCCGCGCTCGCGCCCCTGTCCGGCCGCACCTCGCCCTCCTGGGGCCGCAACGTCGCCGCCGAGGCCCTCATGGCCAGCGCCGACATCGCCGCCGAGAAGAAGGACAAGGCGCGCGAGCGCGAGTTCCTCTGGCGCCTGTGGGCCAACCACCCCCTGTCCGCCCTGGCCCAGCAGGCCGAGAAGCGTCTCAAGGGCCAGCAGGCGCCCGTCGACATGAAGGTGGCGCGCGCCGAGCAGCTCATCGAGCTGCACCGCAACAAGCAGGGCCTGGACGTGCTCGAGCCGCTGCTGCCCAAGCTCAAGCTGCCGGACGCGCTCGCCTGCCGCGCGCACTTCGCCTTCGGCAAGGGGCTGCGCAAGGAGCGCCAGCACACCCGCGCCATCTCCACGCTCACCCCCGTGGTGGAGAAGTGCCAGGACCGCGATCTGCTGCCGCGCGCCATGTACGTGCTCGGCTCGTCGCGCTCCATCGTGGACCAGGTGCAGGGGCCCCAGACGTACGAGCGGCTCGCCCGCGACTACCCGGAGCACTCCTTCGCCGACGACGCGCTCTTCTACGCCGCGGACCTGTATGTGAAGACGGGCCGCCTGGAGCTGGCCTCGCAGCGGCTCAAGGAGCTGGTGAAGCTCTACCCCCAGGGGGACTTCCTCGGCGAGGCGCTCTTCAAGGACTTCTGGATCTCCCGCACGCTGAAGGCCGCGGACGGGGGCATCCCCATGCTCCTGGAGATCGAGAAGCGTTTCGCCGACGCGGACGAGACGTACGACCTCGAGCGCGCGCAGTACTGGCGGGCGCGCACCCTGCAGGACAAGGGCGACAAGAAGGCCGCGGCGGATCTCTTCGAGACGATCGCCGTGGAGCACCCGGCCACCTACTACGGGCTGATGGCCCGCACGATGCTCGCCGAGGTGGACCCGGCGCGCATGGAGCGCGTGACGCCGCAGCTCGACTTCACCCAGCAGGAGCGTCGCGCGCCCTGGCCGCTGCACGCGGGGGCGATGGAGAAGGATCCGCACTTCACCGCCGCGGTGGAGCTGCTGCGCCTGGGCTTCCCCGAGGCCGTCTCCTCGGAGCTGCTCGCCGTCAACCGCACGAACCTGCCGTCGGAGAATGTCCGGCTGCTGGTGCAGCTGCTGTCCGTGTCGGGGGACGAGCGGGGCGCGCATGCGGTGGCCCGCGTGGCGCTGCGCCGCGACCTGAGCGGCCGCATCACCCCGGAGACGCGGCCGGTGTGGGAGGTGGCCTATCCCAACGCCTTCCGCCCGCTCATCGAGAAGCACACCGCCGCGGCCGGCGTGGAGCCGGATCTGCTCCAGGCGCTGATGCGCGAGGAGAGCGCGTTGGATCCGAAGGCGCTCTCGTGGGCGGGCGCGCTGGGCCTCACCCAGCTCATGCCCTCCACGGCGCAGGCGGTGGCGCGCCAGCTCAAGCTCAAGAAGGTGACGACCCAGGCGCTCCTGGAGCCGGACCTCAACATCCGGCTGGGCGCGCAGTACCTGGGCTCGCTCATCAAGCGCTTCTCCGGGCACACCCCGTATGCCGTGGGCAGCTACAACGCCGGCCCCAACGCCATCGACCGGTGGCGCGCGGACCGTCCGGGCGTGCCGCTGGACGCGTGGGTGGAGGAGGTGCCCATCGCGGAGACGCGGGGCTACATCAAGCGGGTGCTGCGCTCCTACAACACCTACCAGCTGCTCTACGGGCGGCCGGCCAAGGTGACGGGTGTGCAAGCCGCCAGCCGGTAGTGTGAAACCGGTGTGAAGGGCAGGGGAGCCGGGTGGCGCGCGAGCCCCCGCCCCCTTACAATTGCGGCCGTGGGTGCACCCTCGACCGAGAACGGGGGGAAGAACGCTCTGCTGCGAGCGCTCCCCTCCATTGAGCAGCTCCTGCGCCGGCCCTCCCTGGAGGAGAAGCTGGCGGCGATTCCGCGTCCCCGCGCCGTGGCGGCGCTGCGGCTGGCGGTGGCGCGCGTGCGCGAGCGGCTGTTGCGCGGCGAGGCCCGTCCCTTCGAGGACTCGGACGTGGACGAGGCGCTGCGCGTGCTGGCCACGCCCAACCTGCGGCCCGTGCTCAACGCCACCGGCGTGGTGCTGCACACCAACCTGGGCCGCGCCCCCCTGGCGCCCGAGGCCGTGGCCCGCGTGGCCGAGGTGGCTCGCGGCTACTCCAACCTCGAGTACGACCTGGACGAGGGCGAGCGTGGCAGCCGCTATGCCCCCGTGGTGGAGCTGCTCACCCAGCTCACCGGCGCCGAGGACGCCCTGGTGGTGAACAACTGCGCGGGCGCGGCGCTGCTGGTGCTCGCCACGCTGGCGGCGGGCCACGAGGCCATCGTCTCGCGCGGGGAGTTGGTGGAGATCGGCGGCGGCTTCCGGGTGCCGGACGTGATGAAGCAGTCCGGGGCGCGCCTCGTGGAGGTGGGCACCACCAACCGCACGCGGCGCTCGGACTACGAGTCGGCCCTCACGCCGGACACCGGCGTGCTGATGAAGGTGCACCGCTCCAACTTCGCGCTGGTGGGCTTCACCGAGGAGGTGGAGGTGAAGGAGCTGTCCGCGCTCGGCCGCGCGCGCGGGGTGCCCGTGTTCGTGGACCTGGGCTCGGGGGCGCTGGTGCCGCTCACCGGCGAGGGGCTCACCGGCGAGCCCACGGTGCCGGCCACCGTGGCCGCGGGCGCCGACGTGGTGGCCTTCTCCGGCGACAAGCTGCTGGGCGGGCCGCAGGCGGGGATCATCGTGGGGCGCGCGGAGCTGATCGCCCGCATCAAGAAGCACCCGCTGACCCGGGCGTTGCGCATCGACAAGATGACGGTGGCGGCCCTGGAGGCCACGCTGGAGCTGTACCGGGATGGCCGGCCGGAGGCCATCCCCACGTACCGGATGCTCACCTGGCCGGTGGAGGAGCTCCGTGTGCGTGCCGAGCGCCTGCTCGGTCTGCTGGTGATGAAGGGAATCAAGGCCCGCGTGGCTCCCATCTCGGGGCAGGTAGGCGGGGGAGCGATGCCCCTGGCCAGGTTGCCGTCCTATGCGTGCATCCTCACCGTTGAGGAGCCAGCGGCGTTCCTGGAATGTCTTCGGGGAGCGGGAGTTCCGGTGATTGGGCGGATCTCGGACGGCGAGGTGGTTATGGACGTCCGGTGCCTGGCGGAGGAGGACCTCGGGCCGGTCGCTGACGCCGTCGGTACGGCCTCACAGGGAAGGCAGCCATGTTGAACAGCGCCGTTCTCGTCCTGAACCGAAACTATCAACCGGTGCACGTCACCTCGGTGAAGCGCGCCCTCTCGCTGCTCTACCTGGGCGTGGCCAAGGCCATCGATGCCCAGTACCGCCTCTATGAGTTCGAGGACTGGGCGGCCCTGAGCGCCAGCGCGCCGCACGACAGCGTCAACACCATCAACCGGCGCATCCGCGTGCCCCGCGTGGTGGTGCTCTCCGCCTACGAGTACCTGCCCAAGGGCCGGGTGCGCTTCTCCCGCCTCAACATCTACGCGCGCGACCACGACACGTGCCAGTACTGCGCCCGGCAGCTGCCGCGCTCGGAGCTGAACCTGGACCATGTCGTCCCGCGCTCGCAGGGAGGCAAGACGAGCTGGGAGAACGTGGTGTGCTCGTGCGTGCCCTGCAACCTGCGCAAGGGTGGGCGTACGCCGGCGCAGGCGGGCATGAAGCTCCTCAAGGTGCCCATGCGGCCCCGCTGGACCCCCTTCTTCCGCGGCGCCTCCCGCCGCATCACCTACCGCGAGTGGCTGCCGTTCCTGAACCTGGCCGACGCCTCGTACTGGAACGTCGAACTGCTCGACGATTGACCCGGCCGCCCGCTCCGGCGCTGGAGTTTTCCAGGCCGCTTGTAGCGCCGGATTCTCGTGGCCGCTGTAGGCCTTGCGGGGTCTCCCCCGAAGCACGGATTCTGTCCGCGCTTGGACTTTCCGGGAGACATTCATGCAGGGAAATCGCTGGCTGGTGCTGGGCGCGCTCGCACTGGTCATGAGCATCACGGGCTGTAACTGTGGCGGCGTCGACGGGCCGCCGGACGCGGGAATCAGCGACGACGGCGGAACCAACAATGATGATGGAGGGGGCGGCAACCCGGATGACGGCGGTAACGGGACCCTCCCGGATGGCGGTGAGCCCCCGACGTGTCTGGCCCAGGGAGCCTCCTGTAGCCGTGAGTCGGATGCGGGTGCCTTGTGCTGTAGCGGCGTGTGTGGGGCGGATGGCCGTTGTCCGGAGCCCGACACGCTCTGCCGCACCCCCGGCGAGGCCTGCACCTCCGGCATCCAGTGCTGCACCAACGTGTGCCTGAGCAACGGCACGTGCGGCAACGCCCAGTGCCTCGACATCGGCGGCTCCTGCTCCAACAACGAGCAGTGCTGCACCAAGACGTGCACCGGCGGCAAGTGCGCCCAGATTCCGGGCGACACCACCTCGATGTGCAAGGTGATTGGCCAGGCGTGCGGGGTGGACGGCGACTGCTGCTCCACCAACTGCCAGGCCGGCATCTGCGCGCGCGCCTACACCTGCCAGGGCTACGGCGACATCTGCGGCAAGAACTCGGATTGCTGCGGCAACGCGTGCTCGGTCAATGACGGCGGCGCGGGCCGGTGCCAGTTGATCACCGGCGGTGGCGGTGGCGGCTGCATCCAGGATGGCAACCCATGCAGTGGTGGCTCCGGCTGCTGCTCGCGCACCTGCGTGGACCTCGGCTACGGCGCCACGGTCTGCCAGCCGGTCGGGGGTTGCAAGCTCACCGGAAACTTCTGCATGCAGGACAGCGACTGCTGCGGTGGTGGCAAGTTCCCCGACGGCGGACCCATCAACCCCAACGGTACGGTGAAGTGCGTGGGCGGCCGGTGTGACAACGGGCAGTCCTGCAACGGCGTGGGCAACATCTGCGGCGCCGGCACGCTGCCGGATGGTGGCTCCGTGGACATCAACGCGTCCCAGAACTGCTGCGACGGCAGGAAGGACGTGTGCCAGGTGGACTCGTCCGGCGTGCCGCGCTGCTTCGGCGGTGGCACCGGCCCGAGCGGTCCTTGCCCCAGCGGCTACACGGGCACTTCGCCCTGCTGCATCGCCCAGGGCAACACCTGCCAGTTCTCCGAGCAGTGCTGCGATGACGCCCTCTGCCTCCCGGCGGGGGATGGGACGGGCCGGCTCTCCTGCCAGAAGCCGACGTGCGCCCCCGTGGGCACGCCCTGCGACGCGGCGGGCGTGACGTGCTGCGCGGGCACCCAGTGCCTGCAGACCTCCGAGCTGACCAAGGCCTGCCAGGTGCCCTACACCCCGCCTCCCTCGGACGGTGGAACGCCCACGGATGCGGGAACCGACGCGGGCACGGGCGGCGTCTGCCAGGCCAACGGCACCACGTGCACCACCTCCGCTCAGTGCTGCTCGGAGATCTGCTCGGGTGGCACGTGCCAGGCGCCCGCGGCGTGCCAGCCGCAGAACGCGGCGTGCACCTCCGGCTCGGACTGCTGCACCGGCCTGCGCTGCGAGGTGCTCTCGGGTCAGACCACGGGGACGTGCCAGCCGGGAGCTACCTGCTCGTCCAGCGGCCAGGCGTGCTCGCCGACCGATCCGTGCTGCGCTGGCCTGGCCTGCCGCAACTCGGCCGGGGCGACGTGCGATGGCACTTCGGCCTGCCTCTGCCGGATCGTCATCAACTAACTTGGCCAGGGAGTCGACGCGGAGCGCGGGACAGGTTTTGATACGGGTGCTTTGAGTCCCCCCAGTCCCTCCTCCGCGTCGCAGCCCGCTCGTTCGTCCCCGCCCGCCCAATCGTCCGCGGGCGGGGCCGTGCGCACCGACCCCGAGTCTCCGGGGATCGTCGCGCGCAACCGCCCCCACCGCATCATCGCGGTGGGAGGCGGCAAGGGCGGTATCGGCAAGTCGCTCGTCTCCGCCAACCTCGGCGTCGCGCTGGCCCATCGAGGCCAACGCGTCCTGCTGGTGGATGCGGACCTGGGCGGCGCCAACCTGCACACCTGTCTGGGTGTCGCCCAACCCACGGCCACGTTGTCGGACTTCATGCTGCGCCCCAAGGCCCGGCTGGAGGACGTCATCGTGCCCACCGGCGTGGCCAACCTGTCGCTGATCGCCGGCGCGTTGGACGTGCTGGACGCCGCCAACATCAAGTACGCCCAGAAGCAGCGGTTGCTGCGCAGCCTGCAGACGCAGTCGGTGGACTACCTCATCATCGACCTGGGCGCCGGCTCCAGCTTCAACACGCTCGACTTCTTCATCATCGCCGACCACGGCGTGCTGGTGCTGCTGCCCGAGCCCACCTCGGTGGAGAACGCCTACCGCTTCATCAAGGCCGCCTTCTACCGGCGGCTCCAGCAGGTGGAGTCGCAGTACGGCATCGAGCGCCTGGTGGAGCGGGCCCTGTCCACCCGTGAGGGGGCCGCGCGCACGCCTCATCAGATCATCCAGCACGTGCGGCAGCAGAACGCCGCGCTCGCCGAGCGGCTCGAGAAGGAGCTGGCCGCCTTCCGCGTGAAGCTGGTGCTCAACCAGGCGCGCTCCGACGGGGACCTGAACGTGGGCGCCGCGGTGGTGTCCGCCTGGAAGAAGTTCTTCGGCCTGGAGATGGATGACCTGGGGGCCATCCGCTACGACGACGAGGCCTGGCGCGCGGTCCGCAAACGCCGGCCCATCGTCCTGGAGAAGCCCGACTCTCCCGCCGCCATCGGTATCCAGCGCATCGCCGATCGCCTGCTGGCGCTCGACGGGGTGACGGAGTGATGTCCGCCATGAAGCACTTCGAGCAACAGTCCTATTACGAGCTCCTGGAGGTGCCAGTCACCGCCTCGGAAGATCAGATCCTCGACGCCTACGCGCGCGCGATGGAGACGTACTCGCCCGACTCCATCGCCGTGTACACGCTGGCGGAGCCGGAGCAGCTCGAGGCCCTGCGCGAGCGGCTCACCCAGGCCATGGAAGTGCTCTGCGCGTTGGAGCAGCGCATCGAGTACGACCGGAAGATCGGCGTGACGCGCTCGGCCGAGGAGCTGGCCCGTCTGCGCACCGAGTCCCTCAAGCGCGCCGCGGAGTCCACCGCCGGCAGCGCCCCGGCGGAGCCCGTGGCCGAGGTGGAGCCCGAGGTCCAGGCCGCACCCGCCGCCGCGGAAGAGGAGCTGCCCGAGGCGGAGGTGGTGAGCGGAGAGGTGGTGGTGACCGAGGAGGTGGAGCCGGAGGCCGCCGGGCCCGTGGCCGAGGCGCAGCCTGGCGCCCAGGAGCTGGCCTCCGAGCCGCCCGCCGCCGTGATCCCGCCCGAGCCGGTGCCCGTTGCCGCTTCCGCCACCGCGGAGGCCCCGGCCTCGAACGTGGAGGCTCCGTCCGAGCCCGCCGCCGAGCCGGCCCCCCCGGCTCCCGCCGAGCCCACGCCGGCCGCCGTCCCGCGGGTGCCCCTGGCCGCGAAGCCGGGCTCCCGGTCGCTCACGCCCGCGCCCGTCTCGGGGCTCAAGCCGGCCATCCATGCCCGGCCCCTGGCTCCCATGACGCGCCACGGTGCGCCCATGCCGCCCCCGTTGCCGCCGCGCAATGGGGCCCGGGCTCCCGCCGCGCGTCCCAACGGCCAGCAGCTCGGCGAGGCCCCCGTGCTGGCGGAGGCCTCGGCCATCGCCAACGCCGAGTCGGCGCTCGCCCTCGCCTCCGCCAAGGCGCGCGACTCGCGCACCCGGCTCAAGACGGTGGTGGACATCCCCTCGGATGCCGAGTTCAACGGCGAGCTGCTGCGTCAGGTGCGCGAGGGCCGCAACCTGTCGCTGCAGATGCTGGCGGATCGCACGCGCATCTCGTCCCGCCACGTGGAGAACATCGAGGCGGACCGCTATGACATCCTCCCCGCGTCCGTCTATCTGCGCGGCATGTTGATGAGCATCGCTCGCGAGCTGGACCTGGATCCGCTCCGGGTGTCGAAGAGCTACATGGGGCTCGTCGCATCCGGTGAGAAAAAGAACCGCTGAGCCCCTCCCGGGGCCGTTCAAGCGTCTCCTCCAGGGGTCCTCGGGCTGTCTGCGAAGTTGACACCCTGGGGGGGCCTGCTTAGAAAGCTCCAGGATGACTGAAGAAGAAAAGATCAAGGCCATGCGGCTGGCCCGCGCGATTGCCTCGGATATCTCGCTCTACAACGAGCAGAAGATCATCAAGGGCATCGAGCAGGACAACCTCTTCGAGGTCCTCAAGGAGGAGCTCGAGGAGGGCCGGGAGCTCTACAAGAGCCGCGTCAGCCCGGAGATCTTCCAGAAGATGAATTTCTTCGAGCGGGCCATCAACGACATCGTGCTGCGCTCCAAGGCGCACGTGAAGTCGAAGATCTGGTGACCGCCGAGGCGCGAGAGCTCCGTGCCCCGCCCGAGGCCCGTGGCGAGCGGCTGGATCAGGTTCTCGCGCGCGCATTTGCCGATCTGACGCGCTCGCGCATCCAGGGCCTCATCGAGGCCGGGAACGCGCGAATCGACGGCAAGCCCGCCAAGGTGGCCCAGCGGCTGCGTGGCGGCGAGCTGCTCTCCCTCCAGATTCCCGCTCCCGTGGCGGCGGTGCCGGTGGCCGAGGAACTGCCGCTCGCGGTGCTGCACGAGGACCGGGATCTCGTCGTGGTGGACAAGGCGGCGGGGATGGTGGTGCACCCGGGAGCGGGCCATGCCTCGGGGACGCTGGTGAACGCGCTGCTGCACCGGGTGAAGGATCTGGCCGGAGTGGGCGGCGAGCTGCGTCCGGGGATCGTCCACCGGTTGGACAAGGACACCACGGGCTGCCTGGTGGTGGCCAAGCACGAGTCGGCCCTGGTGGGGCTGCAGAAGGCCTTCAAGACACGGGTGGTGGAGAAGACGTACCTGGCGCTCGTGCACGGGACGCCCAAGGCGGCCGAGGCGCGCATCGAGACGCTCTACGGCCGCCATCCGGTGCACCGCCAGCGCTTCACCGGGAAGGTGAAGGAGGGCAAGCCCGCCATCACCGTGTACCGCGTGCTCGAGGCGTTCGAGGATGCCGCGCTGGTGGAGGTGGATCTGCTCACCGGCCGGACGCATCAGATCCGCGTGCACCTGTCGGAGGCGGGGCACCCGCTGCTGTGTGACAGCGTGTACGGCGCGAGCCGCAAGGCGAAGGGGAAGGCGGCGGAGGCGGAGGAGGTGCTGGGCCGCCAGGCGCTGCACGCGTGGAAGCTGTCCTTCCCGCACCCGCGCACGGGCAAGGTGCTGCACGTGGAGGCGCCGCTGCCCGCGGACTTCACCGCCGCGCTGAAGGTGCTGCGCGCGAGCGGGGCGCCCACGGCCACGGCCACGGCGTCGTCGAAGGGCCGGGCCAGGAAGAGGTAGGCCCGGCCACGGGTTGTCCTGGACGCGAGGGGTGGGGCGAGGTTATCCCCCCTCCGTCTGGCGGGCTCGATGGGGAGCGCGCCAGGCCCGGACGAGGTGCGCCGTACCCGGTCACGACAAGACGACGCCTGAGAAGGAGTGTGCGTCATGGCGTGGGTTCTGCTCGTGGTCGCTGGGTTGCTCGAGACGTGCTGGGCCATCGGGCTCAAGTACACCGAGGGCTTCACCCGGCTCGTGCCTTCGGTGCTGACGGGGGTGGCCATCATCGCCAGCATGGTGCTGTTGGGGGTGGCGGCGAAGAGCCTGCCGATTGGCACCGCCTATGCAGTCTGGGTGGGAATCGGGGCATTGGGCGCGGCCGTGCTGGGCATCTTCCTGTTCCACGAGCCCGTCACCCCCGCGCGTGTCTTCTTCCTCGCGCTGATGCTGATCTCCATCATCGGCCTCAAGTTCACGAGCGGCGGGGAACACTGACCCCGAGCGGGAGGCGTGCGCCACGTGGAGGCTCGCGTTAGTGGAGGGGCCGCCATGGCTTCTTCGCTTCCCTCGGACTCCTCCCGCCCTTCGCGCACCGTGACGCCTCCCCGGGTGGCCATCATCGGCGCGGGCCTCGCGGGGCTCACGCTGGCCCGCTTCCTCACGGAGACCGGTTTCCCGGTGAAGGTGTTCGACAAGGGCCGGGGCCCCGCGGGCCGCATGTCCACCCGCCGTGAGGACGGTGGCGGCACCTTCGACCACGGGGCCCAGTACTTCACCGCGAGGGACCCGGGCTTCCAGCGCATGGTGGGCACCTGGGTGGAGCAGGGCCTCGTCGCCGGGTGGCGCGGGCGCTTCGGCTCGCTGGAGCACGGCACGGTGACTCCCGAGACCGAGGGCCCCGTGCGCTACGTG
Source organism: Archangium sp. (assembly GCF_057119385.1). Lineage (NCBI taxonomy): Bacteria > Pseudomonadati > Myxococcota > Myxococcia > Myxococcales > Archangiaceae > Archangium > Archangium sp. The sequence goes on from NZ_DBNGVP010000118.1 coordinate 135,896, forward strand.
GGCGTGCCCGGGATGAATGCCGTGGCGCGTCAGCTCGCCTCGGGCGTGGACCTGCGGTGCGGCGTGCGGGTGGAGCACGTCCGGCGGGAGGCGGAGGCCTGGGCCCTCTCGTCCGAGTCGGGCGAGGCCCTTGGGACCTTCGATGTGGTGGTGGCCGCCGTTCCCGCGCCGCAGGCCGTTCCGCTGCTCTCCGGGGCTCCCGAACTGGCGGCTCGCGCGGCCGGGGTCCGCATGGAGCCGTGCTGGGCCGTGATGGCGAGCTTCGATGCCCCCGTGCCCCTGCCGCTCGATGGGGTGTTCATCCACGGCTCGCCCCTGTCCTGGGCCGCGCGCGACAGCAGCAAGCCGGGCCGGCCTCCGGGGGAGCGGTGGGTGATTCACGCCTCTCCCGAGTTCACCCGCGCGCACCTGGAGGAGACGCCCGAGGCCGTGGCGCCGCGGATCCTCGAGGCGTTCGCCCGTGCGGCCGGTGTGGAGATTCGTCCTCGGGAGGCCAGGGCCCACCGCTGGCGCTACGCCCGGGCCGAGCCCGCACTCACGGAAGGGGCGCTGTTCGACGAGCGCACGGGCCTGGGGGCCTGCGGCGACTGGTGCGCGGGCTCCCGCGTCGAGGGGGCCTTCGTGAGCGCCGTGGCGGTGTCACGGCGGATCGCGCTCATGGCACGGTGAGGCAGAGGGAGGCGGCGGCTACACGCCTCCGAGCGTCATCGACTGCTGCCGCCGGCTCAGCACCTTCACCGGCTGGATGGCCATCACGCGCATGAAGACCTGGAGCAGCTCCGGGTCGAACTTGTGGCGCATCTCCGTCCACATCAGCATCAGCGCCACCTCGGGGCCGTAGGCGTCGCGGTAGGGCCGCCTCGACGTCAGCGCGTCGTACGCATCACAGATGGCGAGGATCTTCGCGTACACCCCGAGGTTCGTCTTCGGGATGATCATCTCGATGTTGCCCCGGCCGTCCCGCACCGCCGTGCCGAAGTCCGCCTTGTGCTCGAACGTCGTCACCACGCGCAGCAGCGTCGAGCGCGTGAAGCCCTTCTCCATCAGGATGTTGCGGATGGAGATGAGCGGTGCCTTCTGGATGAGCGCCTTCTCCTCGGCGCTCAGCGCGCCCTTCTTGGTGGACAGCTCCTCGGGCAGCATCGCCATGCCCGCGTCGTGGAAGAGCGCCGTGTAGCCCAGGTCGCGCAGCTGCGCCTTGGTCAGCCCCAGCTCCATGCCGAACACGATGCTCATCAGGCACACGTTCACCTGATGGTAGACGAGGTAGTCCACCTCGCTCTTCTTGAGCGTGGTCATCCCCAGGAAGTGCGTCTTCTGCTCGAAGGAGATGTCCACGAAGTCCTGGACGATCCGCAGCGCCTTCGCCGTGTTCATCGGCTTGCCGGCCTGCACCGACTCCAGGTACTTCGACAGGAAGAACACCGCGCGCGAGTACACCGTCATCGCGTACTTCTTGCGGTCCACCTTCTGATCATCCGGGTTGGCCAGCTCGTCCCGGTTGAGCTTCTCCTTGAGCTTGGAGAAGCGGGTGACCTTCATGTTGAGCAGCTTGCGGCCCGCCAGCCCCTCCTCCTCCGCCTGCGCCGACTGATCCTTGCTGAAGATCCAGATGAAGTTCTTCAGGTCCGGCACCGTGACGGGCTTGTTCAGCGAGATGCCGCCCACGTCCTTGGCCCGCATCTCCCCCAGCAGGTAGCGCTGGTTGTCGATGGAGTTCAGGTCCACCTTCACCAGCATGTTGTTGAGGTAGAAGGAGTCCTTGACGCCCACCAGCTCCAGCCGGCCTTCCTTGGAGATGATCTGGTTGACGATGCCCTGCAGCTGCAGCAGTGGCTTCTCGAAGACGGCGTTCTCCGGATCGTACATCTTCACCGAGCGGATCAGCATGTACAGGCCCGACACGAGCCCGCGCGCCAGCGTCTGCAGCTTCTCCGAGTAGCCGCGGCCGAACTCGCCGACGTTCTCTTCCTGGGCCTGGGTGACCTTCAACGGGTTGTCCAGCATGGGGTTCAGGCCTCCTCGGTGGTGGACGTCTCGCCGAACAGCGTCTTCTTCGTCTGGTACATGGCCTTGCGCGCGGCGTTGAGCACCTCGACGGGCTGGTTCTTGTCCTCCACCACGCCCTGCAAGGCCTTGTACGAGGGAATGGAGCACGCACCCGCCAGCCCGGCGATGGCCAGCAGCTTGTCCTCCAGCACCTTCTTCTTGTTGAGCAGCGTGGACTTCACCGCGATGATCTGCAGCAGCATCGAGATGGCCCCCGGCAGCCCCGTGGCGCCCAGCGCCGTGTAGAAGGCCGTGCGCTCCTCGATGCTCTTCTTCTCGAAGTTCGGATCCTTCATCAGCCGCACCAGGTCCACGTAGGCCTTGTCGCGGTCGAACTCCGGCAGCAGCCGGGCCGCCAGCATGCGCACCTGGGCGGCGGGATCGTTGATCGCCTCGAGGATGAGCTTGCGCGCCTCGGGGGTGCGGCCGCGGGCGATGATGTTCATCACCTCCAGCTTCACCGCGAGGTTCTTGTTGAGCAGCACCAGGCCGAACATCTTCACCCGCTCCGGGTGGTTGCTCTTCTCCAGGATGTAGACCATGTCGCGCACGGTCTGCGGCCGCTCGGACTCCAACCGCTGCACGAAGGGCTGCGGGTTCTCCTGCGCGAAGCGCGCCAGCGCGTCACACACCAGCAGGCGGTTCTCCGGGATCTCGATCGTCTCCAGCGCGTTGAGCAGCGTGAACACGGTGGAGGCATCCAGCGCCTGCAGGTAGCGGGTGATGTCCACCGGGTGCCGCGGGCGCGTCGTCTTGAGCATCTCCGCCAGCCGCATCACCCGCTGCTCCTCGCCCATCTTCAGGACGAAGTGCTCCAGCAGCGAGCCGATGCTGCTTCCCGGTGCGCGCTGCGACATGGAGCGCAGCTTGAGGACCATCTGGTTGATGGTGGCGTAGTCGTCCTGGATGAGCATGGCATCCAGCAACTGCACGAAGACCTCCTCGAGCAGCGCCGTGTCGTCCACGCCGCCCTCGATCACCTGGAAGATGGCGCTCACCAGCTTGGGGAAGAGCCGGGCGTTCTCCTCCTCGGCGATCTCCCGCTGGAGCCGGGCCTTGAGATCGTCCGAGGCGTAGTTGCCGGCCACCACCAGGCCGCGCATCTGCTCCACGCCATCCAGCTTGGAGTCCAGATCCTCCGCGTTCACGCGGGCGAAGCGCAGGAAGTCGTCCGAGTTCGTCTTGAGGCGCGAGTAGAGGTAGCCGACGACCTTGTCGACCTCGACCTCGATCTCCTGCTCGGAGACCTCGTCCATCTTGAAGCCTTCGACGACGACGTACTCGACGTGCTCCAGGCCCGCGCGCCACAGCTGGGCGAGCACGTCCTCGGCGCCGCGCTCGGGCTCGGAGAGGGCGATGAGCGTGAACGTCACCAGCTCCGCGACGGTGAGGCCCGGCCGGAAGATGAGCTGGCGGATGCCGTCCCGGAAGAACTTGTAGGGCAGCGGCGTGTCCTCGGAGAAGGTGGGCTCGCCGTGCAGCATGAAGTTCTGCTGCTCCACCTTGAGCGACAGCGGGCCGTGCTTGTCCGTGTACGCGGCGAGCGCCTCGGTGGCCCGCGAGAGGAACTCGGGGAAGCGGGCCTCGTTGTGCCGGTACATGCCGATCTGCTTGATGCCCTTGAGCAGATGGAAGGTGAAGTTGCGCGCCGCCTCCAGCTTCTCCTCGACGGCCGGGTCCGTCGTGGGGGCCTGGGAGGCTTGACTGGCGTTCTGTGCCTGGAGGGCCATGACGTCCTTGGATGGGCGAGCGGGGGAGAGGGGGAGTTCAGTCTACCCCGTTTCTTCCCGTTTCGCCTCCCTGGAAAACGTCAGGAACCCGGGGGGTTTGCCCACCGCTGTGTCCAGTACGGGTTACTCCGCGTGTAGGGTCTGTGCACCCCTCCTGCTCCAGGCGGGTGGGCCATGGCGGAGACGTTGGGAGGAGCCCACACTGTGGGAGCGTGCGGGCGGCGGCTTCCGGACGGGGCTTGGAGGAACACGTGGATGGGGCGTAGGAGAGAGGAGCCATGACAACCGCCGGAAACATCATGCGGAGCCGGGCCCTGCTGGTCAGCGAGGGCCTGCACTACACCCCGGGATACGTGCAGGGCCACCGCGTCGTCTCGATGCGGGGCGAGGGCTTCATCGGGGTGGCCGCGGCGCTGAGTGCGTCCGAGTACGTCGTGCTGTTGCTGCCGGGAGTCACGCTGCTGCGCGAGCGCAAGCCGGACACGAGCGTGGGGGAGGCCCTGTTCTGCGAGGCCCAGGTGCAGCGGGGCCCGGTGGTGCTCACCATCAACGTGGCCTGGCGTGAGTCGGCGGCCACGCCCCAGCAGTGGCGCGACACCTTCGCGGAGGACCTGGACCTCGAGCGGCAGTCGGCCGCGTTCCGGGACAAGCTGGAGTTCGTGGACGTGCCCGAGGCGTTCCAGCACCTGCCGGATCGCGTCGTGCGCCGCTACGTGCCGAAGTCGAACCCCGCGCGGCTGTTCCAGGACGTCTGGCTCGGAGCGTCGCGCATCAACTTCGAGCTCATGGCCTCCGTGGACAACCCCAACGAGGCCGCGCCGCGGGGCCTGGATCCGCTCATCGAGCAGGCCGAGGTCTTCGTGGATAGGGATCTCATCCGCTCCTGGCCGGGCGTCGAGGCGGGGCCCATGAAGGAGCCGTGAAGCGAGTGCGAGAAGCGGGTCCTTGGAGGGTTACTTCTCCTCGCGCTTCCTGCCACGGCTGAGCCGTTCTTCTCCCGCCTGTCTTTCCCGTGCCAGGTCGTCGACCAGGGTGAACGGGTAGATGGCCCGGTGGTCCACGTTCTTCCAGTAGGCCGCCACATGGTGCTTGCCGCCGATGGTGATGAAGGCGTGCCTTGGCGGCTCGGCGAGGGCCGCGAGCCAGGCTTCGGCCTGCTCGCGCGTGTCGAACGCGGCGATTACCGGTGGAAGACCTTTTTCCAAGCGGTCTTCGATGAACTCGGCCACGACAGGGATGGGAATGAAAGGCCATTCCCTGTCTTCGCGACTCGCCCACACCACATGGTATTCATTACCAATCAGTACCCGGGCTTTGTAGGGAGGAACGGGCTGCTGCTCCAACCAGAACTCTGCTTCCTCGAGTGTCTCGAACGCGGCGATGACGGGTGGAAGCGTGTGACTTCGCCAGTAGCCCAGGTAGTCCTCGAGTCCCTCGTGTTGGCCAGAAGCCTCGATGAAGAGGAGTGCGTCGCTTGCAGCCCGCAGTGTTTCCTTGTCTTCGGCTGACTGGGTCTGGGTTCGCTGTTTCTCGAGGTATTGAATCACGTCAGCGAAGGACAATGACTGTACATGGCCTGGCTGCAGGCCCTTGCGGAAATCCTCGAAACGGTAGATCTGTCCGGTGTTGGAGAGAAACGCCACTGTGCCGCTGGCGATTTCCAGGAGCTTTCGTTCCTCGTCGGAGCGGCTGTTGCGTCGACGTTCGAGGAGCAGGAGAACCGCGTCGCCAAGAGGGTTGTCGGAGCTCATTGAAACGCTCCCGCGAGATGGGAATCGGCGGGAACCTCGGGCGACGTCAGGAGAAGGGCAGGGGCCAGTATCAGGATCCCCCCGCTGCTCATGACAACGTAGAACACCACGCCCGTGATGATGACAGCGGTACCCACTGCGATCTCCTCCTTGTGGCGTTTCAGCCAATCGACAGCTTCACCGGCTGCTCTGAATTCAAGGGCTTCCGCAGTCTGTCGATTGAGTTTTCTACGGCACTCTTCGCTCTCCTTGCGACACTCATCCGTGCAATACGCCTTCAGGGCTGCTCGAACACTCTTGTAGCTGGAAATGTAGTGCTCGGCATGAGGTGGAAGAGGGCTTCCATTGCACCTCTTCATGCATTGATTCCATACTGCAAGACAGGTATCACCAATCTGGTCGTCATCCATTGACGTGCTTGTGCGCTTGACCTCGCCGCCGAAACCTACCGGCCCAAACTGGTACTGATACTGCTTCAGGTCGAAGTCCTCGAGTGGCCTCCAGTCGTGCGTCACCCGCCCGTCCGGCGTCTCCTGGAGAACGAGCACGAACCTGCCCAGGTCATGCGGACCCGTAGGACTCCGGGCCGTCGTTACGGGCTTCGTCACGGTGCAGGAGACGAGGAGGAGACCGAGGCTCGACGCCGCGAGCTTCCTCAAGAATGTGCTAACGCTCATCGCGCGCGTATAGGGCAAGGACTGATTCATGTCCAAGGACAACGCGTGAAGGTCCGTGCTCCTCATGCCGTGCGCGCTACTTCGCGGGCCGGGCCTGCGCGCCGCTCTCGCCCTTGAGGCCCGTGAAGAGCAGCAGGACGGTGAGCACGGCGAAGAAGCCCAGGCCCCACAGGTTGGACTCCTGCAGGACGCGTGAGAACGGTGTGTCGCCGAGCAGCCCCGGAATGTCGATGGCGCGCGTCCAGGCGCCATCGCTGGCGATCTCCAGGAAGGCGATGAGCACGCCCGCGATGGCTCCTCCCGCGATGTAGCCCGAGGAGAGCAGGGTGCCGGGGGAGAACTCGGACTCGGCGGCGGTGCCCCCGCGCACCTTGTCCACCACGTAGCGCACCATGCCGCCCACGAAGATGGGCGCGGTGCTGGAGATGGGCAGGTACACGCCCACCGAGAAGGGCAGCGACGACACGCCGCACAGCTCCAACATCAGTGCGATGAAGGCGCCCACCAGCACCAGATCCCACGGCAGCTTCTGCGTGAGGATGCCGTCGATGATGAGAGCGAAGAGCTGTGCCTTGGGCGCGGGGTAGCGGGTGAGTTGAACACCCTCGTAGCTGGTGATGCGGCCGCCGATGCCCGGGTCCACCACGTAGTGGATGGCTCCCGCCTCATCCACCAGGTACGTGCCCGTGGGCACCGGCGTGTCCGCGCCTCGCACGTAACCCACGCGCCAGGTGCGCTCGGGGCCCGGCGTCACCGTGCCGAGCTCCGACACCTTCACCGTCTGTCCCGACGCCAGCCGCACCTCCGTGGCCGCTACCCGTTCCACCGGCTGCGCGTTCCAGCTTCGCAGCTCGGGAGCGCCTCCCAGTCCCTGCGCCACCTCGAGGCCCTGCTTCCACAAGGGGCCCTTCAGCTCGGCCAGCTTCACGCCCCTCGCCGCCAGCGCCTGCTCCGACACGCTCCACGGGTACGTGTGCTGCGTGCGTGTCTTATCGCCCACCACGCTCACCGTCTGGCCCGGGTGTGTCTCCGGGATGATGGTGGTGGCGCCCCGGTTGAGCACCACCAGCACCAGTCCGATGAGCAGCGAGCTGGTGAGCACTCCCACGAAGAGGGCGATCTGCTGCCGCCGTGGCGTGCCACCCACCAGGAAGGCCGTCTTCAAGTCCTGCGCCGTGGTGCCGCCGTTGGAAGCCGCGATGCCCACGATGGCCGCCGTGGTGAGCGCCATGAAGCGATCCTCGGCGCTCGTCCACCCCAGCATCAGGTACACGAGGCACGTGAGCAGCAGCGTGGCCACCACCATGCCGGAGATGGGATTGGACGAGGAGCCGATCTCTCCCGTGATTCGCGCGCTCACCGTCACGAAGAAGAAGCCGCACACGACGATGAGCAACGCGGAGACGAGGTTGACCTGCAGCGGCGGCGCCAGCCAGATGGTCAGCACGAGCAGCGCGCTGCCCGCCAGCACCACGGTGATGGGCAGGTCCTGCTCGGTGCGCAGCAGCACGGGTCCCGCCTCCTTGCGCCGCGAGGCCAGGAAGGTGTCCAGCCCGCGCCGGAAGGCATTGAGGATGGTGGGCAGCGAGCGGATGAGGCTGATGAGCCCTCCCGTGGCCACCGCGCCCGCGCCGATGTACAGCACGTACGCGTCCCGCACCGTGTCCGGATCCATGTCCCGGATGAGCGTGCCATCCGGCCGCAGCAGCGGTTGCTCGAGCCCACTGCCGAAGAAGGTGATGAGCGGAATCAGGATGAGGTAGCTGAGCACGCCGCCCGCGAAGGTGATGGACGCCACCTGGGGGCCGATGATGTAGCCCACGCCGAGCAGCTCCGGGCTCACCTCCATGGACACCGAGCCGCCCGTGTAGCCCGCCCGCTGCGCCACCCCGGCCGCCGTCGTCTTCACCCAGCTCAACGCCGTGCCCACCACCTCCTTGAAGAGGTGCAGGCCCGCGTAGGCGAACTTGTAGAGCCCTCCCACCCCGAAGCCGAGCACCACCGTCCGGGCGTTCGTCCCGCCCTCCTCGCCCACGACGAGCACGTCCGCCGCGGCGGTACCCTCGGGGTAGGTGAGCTTGCCGTGCTCGTGGACGATGAGGCCCTCGCGCAGCGGAATCATCATCAGCACGCCCAGCACGCCGCCCAGCGACGCCACCAGGAAGGCGTGCATCAGATCGATGTCGTAGCCCAGCAGCAGCAGCGCGGGCAGCGCCGCGGCCACTCCGAAGGCGAGCGACTCGCCGGCCGAGCCCACCGTCTGCACGATGGTGTTCTCCAGGATGTTGGAGCGGCCCAGTGCCCGGAAGATGGCGATGGACAGCACCGCCACCGGAATGGAGGCGGACACCGTCAGGCCCACCTTCACCGCCAGGTACACCGACGACGCCCCGAACACGATGCCCAGCACCGAGCCGAGCGCCAGGCCGCGCAGCGTCAGCTCCGGCCGCGACTCGGTGGCCGGCACGTAGGGTTGGTGGACCAGGGGCGTGGCCGCCTGGGCGACGGGGACGCGATCCTCGGAGATCGGCGGTTGGCCGTGGGACAAGGGAGCGCTCCTCACTGCGAGGGAAGCGGCCCTTCTAGCAGACGGGCGGGCCCCTGCATCGACGCTCGCCACCCATGTGCGGCCCTGAAAACACGAAGGCGCCCCCACCGCGAACGGTGGAGACGCCTCGGGTGCTTCACCGGGGATCCTCTCGGGTCCCCTCTGGCGCTACTGCATGGACGCGGCGGTGTCCGGATCCACCTCGGCCATCAGCGCGGCCAGCTCGGCCTTGAGCTTGTCCTTGGCGCGGATCTCCAGCTGGCGGGCGCGCTCGCGCGAGAAGCCGAAGTGCTCGCCCAGCTCCTTGAGCGTCATGGGGCGCTCGTTCATCACGCGCTGCTCGATGATGAAGCGCTCGCGCGGATCCAGCCGCATCAGCGCCGTGCGCACCCGGGCGTTGATGAGGCCCGCCTCCTCCTTGTCCGCGAACTCGTCGTCCTGCGGCGCGCTCGCGCTCACCACGAAGTCCACGTGGCTGTTGCCCCCGTCCTCGCCCATCGGCGCGTCCAGCGACAAGTCCCGGCCGCCCATGCGCTGCTCCATCTCGCGCACCTCGCCGGGCTTCACGTGCAGCCGCTTGGCGATGTCATCCACGTTCACCACCGAGCCGTCCGCGTCCCCGAGCTTCTCCAGCTCGCGGCGCGTGCGCGCCAGACTGAAGAACAGCTTGCGCTGGGCCTGCGTCGTCCCGAGCTTCACCAGCGACCAGCTCTTGAGGATGTAGTTCTGGATGTACGCGCGGATCCACCACACCGCGTAGGAGATGAGGCGGATGCCCTTGTCCGGGTCGAACTTCTGCACCGCCTTCATCAAGCCGATGTTCCCCTCCTGGATGAGGTCGGACATCTTGATGCCGTAGGAGCGGTACTCGTAGGCCACCTTCACCACGAAGCGCAGGTTGCTCGTCACCAGCCGGTGGCCCGCGGCGAGGTCGCCCTTGATGAACCGGCGGGCCAGGGCCTGCTCCTCTTCTACCGAGAGCAGGGCGTACTGGTTGATCTCCGACAGGTACATGGCCAGCGAGCCCGAGTTGGACGACTGCTCAGTAGAGAGCTGCATGGTTTCTCCCGAGTGACCCCGTGCCGGGGCCGGTGAGAAGTGATTTGGAACCGCGTGACAACCTGATGGAGGGTGGCTAGAGCAACGGGTGTGCCACGGCCTCACGCGGGAATTCGCCAGTCGCAACGCATACTTGGCCGATGCGAGCGCACGACGGTGGACGGAAGTCCGTAAGCGTTACAGCGCCGGTCCGCTTCCACCGGGCGAGAGGGGCTGAAAAGAATGCGCCTCGATTCTCAAATGACCTCCTGAGCCCCCGTCCGCAAGTGAACTGCGGGGCAGGGGAGACGGGGGACTGTCATCGTCCCCTTCGTCCCAACGGGTAATAAGGAGGCCCCTTGCCGCTGGCCGGAGAAGCCCTCGTGCCCCGCCGGAGAGCAGGCGGGTGGACGGGCGCTCTCCGCCTCAGGACGCCCGGGCGCGCGGGGTCTGCTGCTGCTGCTTGTGCACCTCGACGCTGTGCTTCAGCTCCTTGAGGAGCCGGGCCGACTCACCGGGCCGCAGCGGACGCTGGCCGAAGCGGGCCTCGAGGTAGCGGCGCGTGAGCGGCGACACCGCCGGGGCCAGCGGGTGCGCCTCCCGGGTGAGCCGCGCCGACACGTCCTCGAGCGTCTCGCCGTCCCGTGCTCGCACGCCCGCCGACGACAGTTGGCGCTCCACCGAGTCCACGAAGCGCGTGGCCTCGAGCACCGGGGCCCGGGCCTTGCGCCGCGACAGGTACCTCCATGTCCAGTAGACGGCCGCGCCGGCCAGGGCCGCCGTCAGCCAGGCGCGCAGCGGTGGCAGCTGGGTCCGCTCCTTGCCCGGCTCGTTGCGCGGCGGACGCGACATGTCCCGCAGGAAGTTCATCTGGTCGCGGAACGAGTAGTCGACGACGGACGTACGCCACATGCCCTCGATGGCCTCGTAGAGGGAGACGAGTGACTCCAGCAGCTCCAGCGACTGGTTGGCGCGGTACGCGGCGGGCGTGGCGTCCACCGTGACGAAGCCACGCCCGGGCACCAGCACGTGCGTCCACGCGTGGGCATCTCCGGCGCGCACGAGGTACTCGTCTCCCACGCGCTCGCCGCCGAAGAAGCCCGTGGCGAGCCGGGCCTCGAAGCCCTGGGTGCGCAGCATCAGCGTGAGCGCCGTGGCGAAGTGCTCGCAGTGGCCCGCCTTGCGCACGAAGAGGAACTCCATCAGCGGATCCGCCACGTCCCCGCCCAGCTCCAGCGTGTACGTGTACTCGCGCTGCAGCCAGCTGGAGAGCTTCTGGGCCGCGGCCAGTGGATCCGTCTCGTTGCCCACCACCTGGTGCGCCAGCTCCTCGATGCGTGGATCGATCTTCTCGGGCAGGGCCAGGAGCTGATCCATCTCCTTCTGATCCAGCTTGCCCGGATCCGTGTCCACGCCCGGGGGCACGCTGTACACCTCGTACGAGTACCCGAGCCCCTCCTCCACGAAGCGCAGCTCGTCGCCGCCCAGCTCCTGCAGCTGCATGCGCCGGTCGCCGGTGGGCGTGTGCATGAGGGCGTTGCCCAGCTTGGCCGGTGTCTCCAAGGCGATCAGCGTGCGGGCGCCATAGGCGGGCAGCAGCTCGATCCGCTGGTACACCTGCTTCTCCGCGCCCGGGCGCAGCGTCACGCGCGTGCGGCGGCGCTTGCTGGGCGCGCCGATCGTCGACCACTCCTGGCCGTTGAAGGTGTCGTAGGTGCGGCCCAGCCAATAGGAATCGAGCCGCTGGGCGCCTGGATCCGGCGTCAGCTTCGCCCGCAGCACCACGCGGGGGTTGCTCTTGAGGGTGCCCGAGCCGCCCAGGCGCACGGTGTCCGAGAAGCCGCTGGTGGCCGGTCCGAGCCCGGGGGTGGCCCGGCGCACGCCCATGTTCCAGTTGAGGCGCGGGAAGAGGACGAAGAAGGCCACCGCGCCGGCCATGGCGATGAGCACGCCCATGAACAACGGGCGCAGCACGTGGCGCACCGGCACGGGCTCGCCCGGGGGCACCGCGGCCTCCACCACCGCGAGTCCCAGCGACAGGCTCGCCAGCACGGCGAAGGCCAGCAGACACACGGCGAAGAGCAATTCACCGGAGAGCGCCGCGCCACCGGCGATCATCAACAGGCCGGCCAGCAGCACCTGTCCGTCCGTGGCGGGGTTGGTCTCCGACAGCAGCCGCTGCGAGGCGACGAGGCCCGCGAAGGAGCAGGCGGCCACCACGAGATCCATCTGCCCCGCGGCCACGGCCAGGTAGAGCGCGCCCGCCAGGGGCACGAGGAGGATCGCCGTCAGCCGGGGCGCGCGGGCGAAGGGCCGCCGGCCCATCAGCGACACGAGCACCGCCACGAGCACGAGCCCGAGCGCCCACGCGGGCACCTGGCCGGACACGGCCATGGAGGCGAAGGCCGCCGCGGTGCCCAGGTCTCTCAGGATGAGGCGCAACCGGTTGGGCCGCGTCATGCCGCTTCCTCCCGTTGCTCCTCGAAGCCGAGCCACGCCAGGGCCCGGAGGATGGCGCGCTCCTGCCCGCTGCCCGCGCCCGGACGCAGCCGCTGCTGGGGCAGCTCCAGCCCCACCTCGTGGCCGGCCTCGAGCAGCCGGTGGGCCTGCTCCGCCACCTCCTCGCAGCGCTGCTCCAGCGCGTCACCCGTCAGCCCGGACTGCACGCCGAGGATGTACGTGCGGCGCTCCTCGCGCTCGCGCTCCACCTTGAGCAGCTTGCCCACCGAGGCGCTCTTCAACCAATGCACGCGCCGGGCGTCCTCGTGCTCGCTCAGCTCGCGCAGGCCCGCGATGTCTCCGGTGCCGTCCATCCGGTGGGGGTTGTTGGCCTCGCCCACGTGCCCCACGGCGGCCTCGCCCGGATCCGCGCAGGCGAAGCCCCGCCGCGGATAGACGAGCAGGGTGCCCTCCAACGCGACGACGCGCGTCTTGGCGAACAGACCCAGCGGCCACGTGGTGGTGATGCGCACGCCCGTCAGCTTCACCGGGCCACGGCGGGGCGCGGTGAGATCGGCGCGCACCACGTGCTCGGCGCCCGCGGGCAGGTAGCCCACGCCGCCCTCGCCGGTGAGGGGCGAGTCCACCTCGGACAGGGTGAGGGCGAAGGCGTGGCCCTGGCGGCGGGAGATTCCCCAGCGGAAGGCGAAGGGCTCTCCCGCGAAGGCTCCGTCCGTGCCGACGCGCCGCACCGTCAGATCCTTGATGCAGCGCTCGGACAGCACGCCGGAGAGGATGATGACGCTCAGCAACAACCCCAGCACGAGGTAGAGGAGGTTGTTGCCGGTGTTGAGGGCGCCGATGCCCACGCCGAACGTCACGACGAGGTAGGTGCGTCCCATGCGCGTCACCTTGAGGGTGCGCGGCGGGCGGAGGGCGGCCTTGATGCGGCGCCAGAGGGAGGGAGGCGGGGTGCTCACCGGGGCGCGACGACCTTCCGGGCGACCTCTTCGATGAGGTGGGTCGCCTCGTCACGGGTGTAGGCGCCCTGGTTGGCGCTGCGCAGCAGGAGCCGGTGGGCGAGGCACGGCGCGAGCACCGCCCGCACGTCGCCGGGGGTGACGAAGTCGCGCGACTCCCAGAGGGCGTAGGCGCGGGCGGCCATGCCCAGCGCGAGCACCGCGCGGGTGGAGGCGCCGCGCTCGATGTCGCCATGGGAGCGCGTGGCCTGGGCCAGCCGAACGATGTACTCGGCCACGGTGTCGTCCAGACGCTGGGCGGCCACCTGGGCACGCAGCTCCGTCAGCTCCTCGGGCGAGGTCACCGCCTCGAGGGCCTCCACGGGCGAGGACGCATCCCGCGTGGTGAGCAGGCGCGCTTCCACCTCGGGGGACGGGTGGCCCAGCGACAAGCGCATGAGGAAGCGATCGAGCTGCGAGTCCGGCAGCGGGTAGGTGCCGGAGAAGTCCACCGGGTTCTGCGTGGCCACGACGGTGAAGGGGCGGGGCAGGGCGTGGGTGGCGCCGTCGAGGGACACCTGGCCCTGGGCCATGGCCTCGAGCAGGGCGGACTGGGTGCGAGGCGGGGCGCGGTTGAGCTCGTCGGCGAGGACGAGCTGGCGGAAGAGGGGGCCGGGCCGGAAGGAGAAGGTGGCCGTCTGGGCGTGGAAGACCTGGGCGCCGAGGATGTCGGCGGGCATGAGGTCCGCGGTGAATTGGACGCGGGAGAAGGAGAGGGCGAAGGAGCGGGCGAGGGCCTCCACCAGCGTCGTCTTGCCCACGCCGGGGACGTCCTCGAGGAGCAGGTGCCCACCGGCGGCCATGCAGGTGACGGCGAGGCGGACCTCCTTGTCCTTGCCCTGGACCGCCAGGGAGAGGTTGGCGGCCACGCGCTCCAAAGCGGCCCGCGCCGTGGCGGGAGAGGGAAGGGGACTGACGGCTCTGGCAGGGGAGTTCATCGCGGCCCGCACTCTACTCCAGCCGTGCCGCTACTGAACCCCTGGGGTTGAGGGGGCTTGTGCACCCCAACCCGCACTCCATGTAAAACGGGCGTGAGTGGGATTCAACGCCCGAAAAGGCAATCGCCGCCCACCCTCCGTCGGGCGAGCGGCGATTCAGTACTCCGAGGCACTGCCTTGCCCGCGGGAAGGCCTCAGGCGAGGACTTCTTCCGGCGTGTAGTACGCCCGTGGCGACGCGATCGTCCCGGTGCTCAGGCCGAAGTAGCGGAACATCCGCTCGTGATGGCCCGCCAGCCCCCGGACCTGCACCTTGCGCTCCGACAGCGGACGGGTCAGCACCGCCACCGCCGAGTCACGGAACTCCTTCAGGTGCGTGAAGTCCACCACCACGTCCCCCGCCTCCAGCTCCTCCAGGGAGCTGCGCAGCGCCATCGCAGTGCGACCATCCAGCGTGCCGGTGAGCCGCAGGGTCAACCGCCCCGCGAGTTCTTCTCGTTGAATCTCAAGCCCCGCTACCATGGTTCGTCTCTCTCCGTCATGCCGCATGCGTCCCCTCGGAACCGGGCGTGTCGCAACGCCCGATCCAGGGTGGACCCTTCCACCCCGGCGCATGTCTCTGGCGGCGTACAGTGCGTCCGTTCTCTCGGGAAAGGCAGTCACATCCCTGAAAAAACCGGCCCACTGTCGGAGATCCGTCGTGCTGACTGTTCTCCACCCATCACCCCGGGCCGCCAGACGTTTGCTTCTGGGCTTCTCGCTGGGACACCTCGCGCGCCTGCTGGGCCTTCAGGCGGCGGAACTCCTTCATCACCTTGGCCGGATAGCCCGCCATGAAGCGATCGCGCTTGTCCTTCTTGGAGAGGATCTTCTTCGCCAGCCCCGGCCCCGCGTTGTACGCCACCAGAGCCCGCTCCGGAGAGCCGAAGCGCGCGATCAGATCCGCCAGATAGGCCGTGCCCAGCTCCACGTTCAGTTCCGAATCGAACAGATTGGTGTGGCGCTGCAGCTTGAAGCCCGCCCGGTCCGCCAGGTAGTTGCCCGTGTCCGGCATCACCTGCATCAGTCCCATGGCCCCCACGTGGGACACCGCGTAGTTGTTGAAGGAGCTCTCGCAGCGGATGACCGCCACCACCAGCATGGGGTCCATCTTGTTGCGCCGGGCCTCGCGGACGATCGCCATGGCCAGCCGCCGCTGCTGGCGCTCGGGCAGCCGTGAGGCCTCCACCGCCGTCACGATCCCCAACGCCTCCGCCTCCTCATAGAGCACCGCCTCCTCCTCGAGCCGGGCCAGATGGGCCTCCTGCGCCGCCAGCTTCGCGCGCAGCTCCGCCACCTCCGGACTGCTCTCCCCTGGGAAGTAGGGCTGGAAGGCCCCCGCCTCCATCCCCACCAACATCCCCGCCGTCACCATCGCCACCGTCCACCCTCGCATGACACACCCTCCCCACGCGCTCCGAACGGGCCACGCGTCCGTGTGGCAGATGACCGCCGCACAAAGCAGCCCGCGTGCCATCCGGCAAACGCCTGGAATCACGAGGCCGACGTCCGAGGTGGGAAGTGGTGGACCGGAAAAAATGTCCGATCTGGGAACCCATTTGCCCACCGTGAGACTGTCGAAAGGAGGGGTTGCCGCAACCGGCCGGGCGTCCCAGCTTTGCACACGGTTCCGAGACCATCGGGAGAGGAGTGGGCGGCGTGTACTGGACGATGAGTGCGATCCTGTTCGTGCTGTGGGCGCTCGGGCTGATCAGCGGCTCGACCGAGGGCAGGTGGGTTCACCTTCTATTGATCTTCTCCATGGTGACGCTGATCCTCGCGCTGGCGCGGCGGGGCAGGGGAGCCCTCGCATGAGGCGGGCTCCGGCGATCATCGATCTGGAGCTGCCGCGGGACGCGAGCGGCTTCGTGCGGCGCGAGTGTCCCCAGTGCCAGCGGGACTTCAAGACGCGGCCCTGCCGCCATGACGCGAGCATCCTCCAGCGGCGGCTCGCCTCGCTCTTCCCCTTCGAGAACGCTCACGAGAGCTTCGACGAGGTGCCGGACTGGTGGTGCCTCTACTGTGGCTACCGGGCGCCGGGGGACGAGTGGCTCACGCCTGGCCAGCAGGCGCATGTGGAGGCCATGGCGCGCGCCTGGGCCAACCACGTGCGCTACGAGCAGCTGGCCTACGTGTCGCGCACCCTGTCGCTCAACCCCCGGCCCACCTTCGTCAGCGTGGAGCCGGAGGCCCTGCCCGGGCCCATGCCGCCGGACGCGGATGATCTGCGGATCATCCCCCTGGTGTGCTGCGGCGAGGAGGTGAAGGCCCTCTGGGACTGGGAGGGTCCGCTCTTCTGTCCCCGCTGCGGCTCCCGGCACGGGGGCTTGAGTGGCCGGCAGCAGATCCACCTGGAGTTCATCCAGGAGTAGACGGACGCCTGCCCCCGGGGGCAGTCTGCGCCCCCGATGCGGCGGACGGCCTGGTTGGCGCTACCGCTCGCCCTCCTGGTGGTGGCCGGGAGCGCGAGCGCTCACGATGCGGACATCCTCTATGCGCAGCTCTGGCGCCCCGTGGCGGGCGGGCCGGAGGTGCATGAGCGCATCACCCTCACGGCGGGCACGCTCGCCCTGCTCATCCCCGCGGACGCGGATGGGGACGGCGTGCTCACCCAGGCGGACCTGGACGCGCGAGCACCCGCGCTGGCGGTGGGCATCTGGGACGCCGTGCCCCTGAGCGCCGGGGGTCAGCCCTGTACCCGTACCCACACCAACGCCCGGGCGCGCGCGTCCTTCGTGGAGCTCAACGCCACCTTCCAGTGCGCCCCCGGCGAGCTCCGCCAGCGCTTCTCCCTGCTGTCCGTGCTGCCGTCCCAGTACAAGGTGGTGCTGGGCAGCTACGTCCAGGGCGAGCAGGGACAGCGCTTCGCGGATGCCTCCCAACCCACACTCATTGTATCCGAGGGAGTGTCCGGGCCCGGACAACCGGAGCGTGCGCGCGCCTCGGGGCTGCTCGACTGGGTGGGGCTGGGCCTGGTCCACATCTTCGGGGGAATCGATCACCTGGCCTTCCTGCTGGCCCTGCTGCTGGTGGGGGGGAGCTTCCGGCGGGTGCTGCTGCTGGTGACGGCCTTCACCCTGGCCCACTCCCTCACGCTGGGGGCCACCGCGCTGGGCTTCATCCTCCTGGACGACGCGCGCACGCGCTGGGTCGAGGCGGCCATCGCCGTCTCCATCATCTGGGTGGCCCTGGAGAACCTGGTGCTGCGCGAGCACCGCCACCGGGCCCTGCTGACGTTCCTTTTCGGACTGGTGCACGGCTTCGGCTTCGCCAGCGTGCTGGGGAGCTACGGCCTGGGCGACTCGGTGGTGGCGGGCCTGTTCGGCTTCAACCTCGGCGTGGAGCTGGGGCAGGCCGTGATCGTCGCCGTGCTGCTGCCGCTCGTGCGGATCGTGGAGCGCAGGCCCGTGTGGCACCACCGGACGGTGCGTGCTCTGTCGCTCCTCATCCTCGCGGCCGGCGGATATTGGTTGATGGAGCGCGCTTGGGGCCCGATCGGTTGAATCCGCGCGAGTCCATCCCTAGTTTGCTCGCGGGATTGGGGGCAGCACCTGGGGAGGGCCGATGGGCGCAAGGCATACCCGCTTGGCTGCAGCACTGGCCGCGGCATGGGAGTCCGAGGTGGTTTCGGCGCGTCGTATGACGATGTTGGCCGAGCGACTCGGGGATAGCCGCGGGCGGGCGCGGCTGATGGTTCTGGCCGCTTTCTGTAGGGCACACGCCTCGAGGCTGCTGGCCCGGCTGGCGGCGCTCGGCCGCGGGCCGCTGCCCGTGCCGCCCGAGGAGATCACCCTCGATGAGGACACGGTGATGGAGCTGCGCCGGGAGGGGGCCTTCGCCCGCGCCTCGGCCGCCCGCTACGAGTCCACCGCCGAACTGGCCCGCCAGCACGCGGACCTGTCCAGCGCCTGGGTCTGCGAGCTCAACCGCACCGAGGAACAGGACAGGGCCCGGGAGCTCTTCGCCCTGGCCGAGGGCGCCGCCCAGGCCGCCGCCGAGGCCAGCCTGTCCTCCGCCGCCGCCGCTCCGGCCGATAGCTGACAGCCCGCTCGCCTTGGGCGTAAAACACGCCCATGGCCAAGGCGGAGAGCTACAACGATCTGATTTTCCAGCTCGGCGATCTCGCGAGAGATCGCCTGGCGGGCAAGCCCAACTGTCCCCGGACCATGGACCGCGTCTACCGCGCCGAGGCGGCGCTGGTGGCCCGGCGGGACGAGTTGGCCGCGCTCGAGCAGCAGATGAATGACGAGGACGCGGCCTGGCAGGACTCCCTCGCCCAGTACGAGGACAAGCGGGCCGCCGAGCTGGAGATCGTCAAGAAGTGGAAGAAGGCGGTGGATGCCGTGGAGGGGCAGACGAAGACCCTCCGCAAGTCGCTGTCCAACCGCCGGGCGGATCTGCGCTACGCCCAGGACGCGCTCAAGAAGCTGGAGAAGAAGCACGCCGACCTGGAGCTCGTCACCACCGACGAGTCCAAGCTGGGTGCCTCGCGCGACAACATCAAGAAGAACCGCATCACGATGATGCGCCTGGCGCGGGACGTGGAGGACCTGGAGAAGCAGGTCGAGCTGGCGCTCACCCCCAAGCCCGGTCAGCCCGGTGCGCCCGGCATCCTGGCGCACAAGCGCATGCTGGACATGGAAGACGCCATGAACGCCCAGAAAGAGGCCGTCGACCAGGCGATGGCGGAGATCGACCGGGCGATCGCCGAGAAGGAGACCGAGGTCCAGGCCGCGGAGGATTATCTGGACCAGGCGTTGTTCCTGCTCGGCGAGGACGTGTACGCCCAGCGCATCCAGGACGCGCAGCTCGCACCGTTCTACCCGCGGTTGGATCGCGCGCAGTGAAGCACCGCCCTCCCTCCGTGCTTGACGGTAGGGGGTGAGCTGCTACATTGCGCCGCTTCCTGGCGTCCGGGGAATGGAAGTCGGACGCAAGTTGCTGAAATCATTGATGTTTCGCGCCATGGGCGCAGCTGTGAGGACGACGTGAAGGGTTTGATTGGCAAGAAGATTGGGATGACCCAGGTGTTCAACGACGAGGGCAACCTCGTTCCGGTGACGGTGGTCGACGTCAACACCTGCCAGGTCGTGGGCAAGCGGACGCCGGAGAAGGACAAGTACTCGGCGGTGACGCTGGGCTTTGGCGTGGTCCGCGAGAAGAGCCTGAGCAAGGCCGAGGTGGGCTTCTTCAAGAAGAGCGGCGCGCAGCTGCGCCGTCACCTGAAGGAGTTCCGCGTGTCCCCCGAGGACGCTGCGGGCTACAACGTGGGCGACGCCGTGAAGGCGGACCTGTTCGCGAAGGGCCAGCTGGTGGACGTCACGGGCGTGACCAAGGGCCGTGGCTTCCAGGGCGTCATGAAGCGCTGGAAGTTCAAGGGCTCGCAGACGGCCACGCGCGGCACGCACGAGTACCGCCGTCACCCGGGCGCCATCGGTCAGCGTAAGACGCCCGGCCGCGTGTACCCCAACAAGAAGCTGCCCGGTCACTACGGCGTGGAGCAGGTCACCACCCAGAACCTGGCCGTGGTGGACGTGGACGTGGAGAAGGGCCTGCTGCTCATCAAGGGCACCATCGCCGGCCACAACGACGGCATCGTCATCGTCCGTCCGAGCATCAAGGTCGCGCTGCGCGAGCAGCACAAGGCGGCCCGCACCAAGTAAGCCGTCCCCCCTGTGTGTGCCCCCTCCCTCGCCAGGGGGAGGGCCGGACCATCGTCCTACCGAGACTCCAGGCACCGCCACAGGGTTCATCGACGCCCCGCACCGGCTACCCTCCGGGCGGGGCGTTCGTGTTTCCGGGCCCCGGAAACGTTGGCCAGCGTGCGCTGGCATGCCGTGTGTAGACGAAAGCACACCCCGAGTGAGCCTGGTCCCTTGCTCCTGGGTGATCGCGTGCCCACATGTCCGAGCCACACGGTCATGAATGCACGCCACCTTCCCCGTTTCGTTTCGCTGGCCCTGGTACTGACGGCGCTGTCCGCCTCGGCCCAGGAGCAGGTGCTGGACCCGGCCGCCGTGCGCCACCGGCTCTTCTCTCCGGAGCAGCGGCTGGAAGCGTCCTTCACGGTGGGCCTGCCCGCGCGCGAGTACCTCACCGCGCACTACAACCTGAACGCCGGCCTGGCCTACAACTTCTTCAACACGCTCGCCCTCGAGGCCCGCGCCGGGTACGCGCTCAGCCGCCACACGGGCCTGGCCCGCTCCATCTCCGAGAGCTTCCTCGCCCGTGAGGACAAGAAGATCACGGACGAGCTCGAGGACATGTGGGAGATGAATCTGCACGGCGTGGTGGGCGCGCGCTGGGCTCCCATCTACGGCAAGCTGTCGCTGCTGGCGGATGAGACGGCCCACTTCCAGGCCTACCTCTGGGCCGGTGGCGGCCTGGCCTCGTTGCGGCGCCAGTCCGTCATCCAGTGCACCCAGGTGGTGAATCGCGATCTGGGCATCTGCGACAACCGCACGGATCCGAACAACGGCCTCACCGCGACGCAGTCCTTCTGGCGGGTGGACACGCGCATGGCGCCGGTGGCCACCGGGGCGGTGGGCTTCCGCTTCTTCCTGTCCAACGGGCACGCGGTGCGCTTCGAGCTGCGCGACTGGGTCTTCACGGACGAGTACCGCGTGAACGTGGAGCGCGAGCTCTGGGAGCAGGGCAGGGAGAGTGGCACGCCCGCGCCCAACCCGGGCCTGACGCATCTGGTGCAGTTCGATCTCGGCTACTCCTTCATCTTCTGAGGCTGACGTCCCGCATGCGACCGACCGCGTTCCTCGCCGTTCTCCTGTCCGCCTCGCTGGCGTCCGCGCAGGAGGAGACCCCGGCGCCGCCCTCGGAGACGGCGCCCATCCCCGTGAAGCCGGAGCTCAAGCCCCCGGCCCCGGATGCGCCTCCGCCGCCCGTGCCCGAGCCCCTGGACACCCAGGCGCCCGTGCCTCCCCAGGACGCGCCGCTGGCCACGTCCGGAGAGTCCGAGCTGCGGCCGGTGGCGGATCCGAATGAGCAGCGCCTGGTGAACGGGGCGCCGCTGCACAACCCGAACGTGGCCGTCCACGTGGTGCAGAAGAAGCGCTTCGCGGACGAGGGCCGGCACGAGTTCACGCTCTACCCGGTGGTGGCGCAGGTGAATGGCCGCTTCACCGAGCACGCCGGCAGCGCGCTGCACTACACCTACCACCTGCAGGAGAACTTCGGCCTGCAGCTCTCCAGCACGTACAACTGGTACTCCAACGAGAGCCTCTTCAACCTGGAGCTCATCGACAAGGTGCGCGAGCAGGCGCAGGCGGCCTCGGCGCTGCTGCTGGTGTGGGGCGCGCAGGCGGGCGTGGAGGTGACGCCGCTCTACGGCAAGTTCGCCTTCTACGACAACCACCTGCTGCAGTTCAGCCTCGTGCTCAATGGCGGCGCGGGCATCGGCTCCACGCGCGTGCTCGTCCGCCCCGAGGTCTCCAACCAGGTGGACGGCGAGTCCTTCACCGTGCCCGCGCGCTTCGGCGACACGGGGACGAAGTTCCTCGGCTCGGTGGGCGGTGGCTTCCGCGTGCAGTTCGGCGACTCCATGGCGCTGCGCCTGGAGGTGAGGGATCTCGTCTACACCGCCCGCGTGGACCGGGTGGACGGCTGCAACCTGCAGGACTTCCAGAAGCTGGAGGACGCGCGGGGCAGCGGCCAGGACTTCTCGCAGCTCGGCCTGACGGGCGGCTGCCAGTACAAGAAGTTCGACGGGGTGGACCCGAAGACGCGCAAGAACTACCGCGAGGACATCGTCCTGGGGAAGGACCTGGTCAGCAACCCGTCCTCGGACGTGCTCAACAACCTGAGCTTCTACGGCGGCTTCTCCTTCCTGTTCTGAGACCCTCGCCATGCACCGACTGATTCTCGCCACCTTGCTGGTCCTCGCGCCGCTGGCCTCCGCGCAGGACATGAATGCCTACAACCAGGCGCTCGCGAGCTTCAACGCGGGCAAGCTGGACACCGCGGCCCCGCTCTTCTTCGAGCTCGCCGCCCATGCGCAGGACTCCGACGTGCGCGCCCGGTCCGAGTACTACCTGGCTCAGGCGTATGCCCGGAAGAAGCTGCCCATCAGCGCGCTCGTCTCCTACGCGGCCATCGTCAACGCCGGCCCCCAGCACCCGTCCTACTTCCAGGCGATCGAAGGGCTGGTGGACGTGCAGCAGCAGCTCAACGAGCAGAACCTCGTGCCCAACCTCCTCGACAAGGCCTACACGCCCGAGGTGCAGGACAAGTGGGTGCGGCTGCCTCGCGAGGTGCTCGCGCGCGTGCAGTACCAGGTGGCCACCATCCGCCAGCGCCGCGGCCGCTTCGAGGAGGCCCGCGCGCTGCTCGAGGCCGTGCCCTCCGACAGCCGCGTCTACGCCCGCGCCCGCTATCTGCTGGGCGTGGTGCTGGCCGATCCGCACTTCCCGGGCCGTCCCGCCGAGGCGGACGCGTTGGATGCCGCCGCCCTGGCCGCCTTCCAGGGCGCGCTGGACGCCAAGGCGCCGCAGATCGCCCATGACGAGGTGAAGCAGCTCTCCCTGCTGGGCATCGGCCGCCTGCACTACGGCCGCCACGAGTACCCTCGGGCCGTCGACTCCTACGAGGCCGTGCCGCGCTACGCCCGCTTCTGGGATCAGGCCCTCTTCGAGAACGGCTTCGCCCGCTTCCAGAACGAGGACTTCGGCGGGGCGCTCGGCAGCCTCCAGGCGCTGCACGCCCCGCAGTTCGAGGGCGCCTTCCAGCCCGAGTCGTGGATCCTCAAGGCGACCGTCTACTACTACAGCTGCCTCTTCGACGAGGTGAAGACCACGCTGAAGGCCTACGAGCAGCTCTACGAGCCCATGGCGAAGCAGCTCGAGCCGTTCTCCGGCGAGGACGTGGACCTGCTGAGCGCCTACAACCTGGTGGCCGCGGAGAACCGCCGGCTGCCGCGCCCCATCTACCTGTGGATCCGCGGCAACGAGCGCATCCAGGACGTGATGCGGATGATCGCGCAGGTGGACACCGAGAAGCGTGAGGTGGCCGCCCTGAGCGACTGGCAGGGCACGGGCATGGTGCCGGAGCTCACCTCCTCGCTGGAGGAGGTGCGGGGCACGCTGATGCAGATCGGCGGACGCTTCGCCAAGAGCCGCCTGCAGGAGGCCGCGCAGAACCTGCGCACCTTCGCGGACCAGGCGGAGATCATCCGCGTGCAGACGGCGCTCGACGAGAAGGACCTGCTGCTGGCCGGCGTGGACCAGAAGGCCGTCCTGAAGACCCAGTCCATCTACCGGCCGAAGATGCCCGGCGCCGCGTGGAACTACTGGAAGTTCCAGGGCGAGTTCTGGCGCGACGAGATCGGCTACTACCAGTACACGCTGAAGCGCGGCTGTCCGGCGAAGCTCCAGCAACAATAAGTCCTCTACGCGGGTGGTGGAGCACTTCTCATTCCAACACCGCATTTCTACTTTCCCTCGTCCCTTTCGGTAGGTGGTGAGGGAGGCGATGGGGGCGGCCCGGCTTCTCGTGGAGCTGGAGGGGCGCGCTCTTTTTTCCTCGCACCCTCCACAGGAGCTCGCATGAAGGCGGTCCTTCGTTTCGGTGCGCTGGCGGTGGGCGTGGCGCTCACCGCGGGCGGGGCAGGGGAGGCGGCACAGCCCTCGGGCAAGTCCTCCCAGGCCGCGCGCAAGCAGGCCTCGTCCAAGCAAGGCCCTTCCAAGCCGGCTGAGGCCAGGGAGACGCCTTCCAAGGAGGCCGCGCGCACGGCGCCCCAGGAGCGGGAGCCCGAGCGCCAGGGTCCGGCCCGCATGGGTCCCGCGCGCATGGGTCCGGGATCGGACAACACGCCGCGCATCGCCGATGCCCAGAAGGACGGGCTCGCGGACCGCAAGCGCGACGAGGCCATCGAGGGCTTCAAGCGCCTGATCCCCAAGCTCCAGGAAGGCTCGCACCGCCGGGCGGACATGCTCTACCGGCTCGCCGAGCTCTACTGGGAGAAGTCCAAGTACCTCTACCAGCAGGAGATGAACCGCTACCTCGAGGCGGAGAAGGCCTTCGACGCGGCCACCGCCCGCGGCGAGAAGCTGGAGGCGCCCAAGCAGGATCACCGCGAGAGCGAGCGCTTCCGCACCGAGACGATGCGCATCTACGAGGACCTGCTGAGCGGCTACGTGGACTGGCCCCAGCGAGACGAGATCCTCTTCTACCTCGGCTACAACCTCCAGGAGCTCGGCCGGCGCGATGACGCCGTGAAGCGCTACCTGCAGCTGATCGAGGAGTTCCCCCAGTCGCAGTTCGTCCCGGACACCTACGTCCAGCTGGGCAACCACTACTTCGACAACAACAAGCTCAAGGAGGCCCGCTCCTACTACGAGAAGGCGCGCGCCTCGAAGGTGCCCAAGGTCTACGCCTACGCCGTCTACAAGCTGGCGTGGTGCGACTACAACGCGGGCGCCTACGACGAGGGCCTCGCGAAGCTGCACGAGGTGGTGGACTACGCCGGTGATCGCGGCGAGGAGCTGGGCGACCTCAAGACCGAGTCGCTCAACGACCTCATCGTCTTCTACGTCAAGCTGGACAAGGGCCAGGAGGGCATCGCCTATTTCAAGGCCAAGGCCCCCGAGAAGCGCCAGGAGCGGCTGATCTCCAAGATGGCCGCCCAGCTCATGGACGTGGGCCTGTACGACAGCGCCATCGAGACGTACCGCGTCCTGATCCAGGACAAGCCCAAGGGCCCCGGCGCTCCCGAGTACCAGCAGTCCATCGTCCGCTCCTACGAGGGCCTGCGCCAGCGCAACCAGGTGCGCGCCGAGATGAAGCGCATGGTGGAGCTGTACCGGCCCGGCGGCGAGTGGTGGCAGGCCAACACCGGCAACAAGCCCGTGCTGCGCAATGCCTTCAGCGTCACCGAGGAGGCCATGCGCGTCATGGTCACCGACTACCACCAGGAGGCCCAGAAGACGCGCCAGGTGGAGACGTACCGGCTCGCCCGCGACATCTACAAGCAGTACGTGGACACCTTCGCCACCAGCGATGATCCCGAGTTCATCTCCGACTCCGCCTTCAACATGCGGTTCTTCTACGCGGAGATCCTCTGGGCCCTCGAGGAGTGGGAGGCCGCCGCCGCCCAGTACGACGCCGTGGTCGCCTTCAAGATTCCGGAGCGCGACTCGGCCCGCGAGGTCTCCAACGAGACCTACCGCAAGAACGCCTCCTTCGCCGCCATCATGGCCTACGACAAGCTCGTGAAGATCGAGCGCGGCCAGTTGGCCAGGAGCGATCTCAAGGACGGCCAGAAGGTCGACGAGAACAAGTCCAAGGGCCACGTCGAGAAGAAGGGCCGCATCACCAAGAAGGACACGGCTCAGGCCGAGGAGCCGCTCACGCGCTTCGAGGAGCGCCTGGTCGCCGCGTGCGACACGTACAACACGCTCTACCCGGACAACCCGGATGAGATCGACCTGCGCTACCAGGCCGCCCTCATCGTCTACGACCGCCACCGCTACATGGACGCGGCCCGGCGCTTCGGGGAGATCATCCACAAGTACCCCGCCGAGCGGCGCTCGCGTGACGCGGCCGACCTCACCATGTACGTGCTCGAGTCCCGCGAGGAGTGGCTCGAGCTCAACAAGCTCTCGCGGCAGTTCCTCGCCAACGAGAAGCTGCTCAAGCCCAGCCCCGAGTTCGCCGCCCGCGTGGCCCGCGTCGTCGAGGGCTCGCAGTACAAGTGGATCCACGAGGTCGTCTACCAGAAGGAGAAGAACCCGGCGAAGGCCGCCGAGCTCTTCCTCGACTACGTGAAGGAGTTCCCCAGGTCGGAGAACGCGGACCGCGCGCTCACCTCGGCCATGGTCATCTTCCAGGAGGCCGGGCAGCTCGACCGCGGCGTGGCCGCTGGCGAGCGCGTCCTCACCGACTACGCGGGCAGCCCCTTCGAGCCGAAGATCCGCTACACGCTCGCGCGCCTCTACGAGAAGCTCGCCGAGTTCCGCAAGGCCGCCGCCATGTACGCCGCCTTCGTGGACGCCCATGACGCCGCCTCCCGCGCCGACGCCGCTCGCAAGGCGAAGCCGGTGGCCAGCAAGGGCAAGGACTCGAAGGGCAAGGACGCCAAGGCCAAGGACGCCAAGAAGGAGTCCCTGTCCAGCGACACGCCGAACGCCGGCGAGGCCCGCGCCAACAGGGACGAGGAGCGCCACCAGTTGCTCACCGAGGCCAGCGCCTGGGTGCCGGATGCGCTCTTCAACGCCGGCCTCTGGTGGGAGGGCGTGGGCGAGTCCGACAAGGCCATCTCCGCCTACCGCGCGTACATCGCTCGCTTCAAGGCCCGGCCGGACGTGCCGCAGCTCGCCTACAACATCGGCCTCGTCCACGAGAAGGACGGCAAGCACGCCGAGGCCGCGCGTGCCTTCGAGTCCTTCGCCGAGACGTACGGGCGCGACTCGCGCACCACCGCCGCCCAGCTCTACCTGGCCCGCTACCGGCAGCTCATCGCCTACCGCGAGCTGAAGAACGTCCGCGACACCGAGCGCATGCAGGGCGAGCTCGTCCGCGGCTGGGCCAGGCTGTCCCAGGAGGAGAAGCAGCGGCCGGACCTCCTCGACGCCTACGGCCACGCGCGCTTCCTCGCGGTGGAGTACGACTGGCAGCGGTACACGAACATCCGCTTCAAGAACGTGGCCACCATCCGGCGCGACCTCGCCGCCAAGCAGCAGTCCATCCAGAAGCTGGAGAAGGCCTACGTGGACGTGCTCGGCACCGGCTCGGGCGAGTGGGGCATCGCCGCGCTCACCCGCATCGGCCTCGCCTACGCGGACTTCGCGCGCAACATCCTCGAGTCCCCGGATCCCGCCGGGCTCGACGAGGAGCAGACGGCCATGTACCGCGCCGAGCTGGAGAACCTCGCGCTCCCGCTCGAGGACAAGGCCACCGAGGCCCTCGAGAAGGCGCTGGGCAAGGCCTACGAGCTGTCGCTCTACAACGAGTGGACCCTGGCCGCGCAGGACCAGGTGAACCGCTACCGCCCCGGTGCCTATGCGCAGGTGCGCCAGGTTCCCTTCCGCGGCAGCGAGTTCTTCGTCACCGCGGACGTGGCCAAGGAGCCCGGCCTCCCCGAGGTCAGCCAGGCCACTCCCGCTTCCCAGGAGCCCGCCGCGCCCCCGGCTCCGGCTCCGGCGTCCACTGAGACCCCGGCTCCCGCGGGCAACGCGGCGCCCATTCCGCCCACCGCCTCCGGGGAGGCCCAGCCGTGAAGGTGACGCACATGCATCCGCAGGCATCCGCAGGGAGTACGTTCATGGCGTTCCGCCGCACCCTCGCCGCCGCCACGCTGGCCCTCACCACCGCGTGCGCCACGACCTCGCAGGTGAAGCCCGTGCCGGTGGCCACCACCGAGGCCCCGGCGCCCGCTCCCGCTCCCGTCGCCGAGACGAAGAAGGAGCGCGACCTGCGGGAGACCTTCGCCCAGGCCGTCGCCGCCTTCGACGCGGGGGACTACGCCAAGGCCGAGGAGGGCTTCCGCGAGGTGGTGGCCAAGGCGCCGCAGAGCCTCAATGCCCAGTTCAACCTGGGCGTCATCGCCGAGCGCCAGGGCCGGCCCGCCGACGCGCAGGCCGCCTATGAGAAGGTCCGCTTCCTCGAGCCCGGCCACGTGCCCACGCTGCTCAACCTGGGCCGCCTGTACCGGGTGCAGGAGAAGTACGAGGAGGCCATCGCCCTCTACGAGGCCGGGCTGAAGGTGAAGGGCCGCGAGCACGAGGCCTCGCTGCTCAACAACCTCACCGTGGCCTACCGGCTCGCCGGCAAGCACGAGCAGGCCGAGGCCACCGCCCGCCGCGTGCTCGCGCGCCACCCGGACGACGCCGAGGCGTACAAGAACCTCGCGCTCGTCTACTACGACCAGGGGAAGTACCGGCTCGCGGAGCTGGTGCTCGCCAACGCGCGCAAGCTCGATGAGAAGGACCCCGGCATCTACAACAACCTGGGGATGATCTACCTGAAGCTGGAGGACCGGCCCCGCGCGCTCGCGCAGTTCCAGAAGGCCGTGTCGCTCGACGAGCGCTTCGCTCCCGGCTACCTCAACCTCGGCGCCATGGCGCTGGCCTGGCGCGACTACGCCGGTGCCGAGCGCTCCTTCTCCAAGGCCGTGGAGCTGGAGCCCGGCTCGTCCGAGGCCTGGCTCTACTACGCCTATGCGTTGGACGGGCAAAAGGGCCGCGACGCCAAGAAGGGGCTCGCCGCGGGCGAGGCCTTCGAGAAGGTGCTCTCGCTGCGCGCGGAGCAGCCCGAGGCCCTCTGTGGCGCGGGCTGGGCCTACGCCGTCGAGCGCGCCGGCTGGGACAAGGCCGAGGGCTTCCTCCAGCGCTGCAAGGATCTGGGCTCCACGAGCGCGCAGGACAAGCAGCTGATCGACTCGAAGCTCCAGGGCATCGCGGCCATGCGCAAGAGTGGCCAGCCCGAAGCCGCGCCCGAGGAGAAGGCGCCCCATCCGGCCGCGGTCGGAGGCAGTGGTTCGATGCTCGACAAGGTGTCCGATGAGGCGGCGCCGCAGGAGGGCGCACCCGCGGAAGGTGCCGCTCCCGCGGAGGGTGGTGTCGCCGCGCCAGTCGATGGCGCAGCGGCCTCGCCGGAGCAGAGCGGGCCAGCGGCCGAGCCTCCGGCCGAGACCCCGAAGGCCGAATAACCTACCGGTTCCGGTGGGAAAATTTTTCCACTTACTGGGGCCTCACGTGGAGCGGGTGGAAGCGCTTCGCAGGGATTTCGCGGCATTCCACCACCCGGGGCGTTGGTGCAGGGCGTGCAAGGAAGCGGAAGGAACCTCATCAGGGACCCGCTGTCCCATCCGACGAGGAGGCCTGACATGAGACGACTGGCAGCGGCAGTGGCGGTGGTGGCGTTGTGGGCGGGGCCGGCGCTCGCGGAGGAAGAGCCGAAGACCCAGGTGAAGGTCATCCAGGAGGAGGACAAGGTCGTCGTTCGCAAGAAGACGACGATCGACTTCACCGACATGGCGGTGGAGGGCGAGCTCACGAAGCCCGAGGGCTCGTACGTGCTCAACCGGAAGAAGACGGACTTCCAGAGCCTCATCCGGGTTCGCGACAACTTCAATCCCGAGCTGCAGAAGTCGGTGGACAACCTCTAATGAGCGGCGTGGGCATGGCGGGTGGAAGGGAGGAGGAAGGATCCTCTATGGCGGCGGGGAAGAAGAACGGATTGAGGTTGAGGATCACCGGACCGGATGGCTCCGTGCACGAGGCCGTGTCCGAGGCCGAGAGCGTCATCGTGGGCTCGGGCGCTCAGGCGGCGGTGAAACTGCTGGACCCACGGGTGTCGAACCTTCACGTGATGTTGAAGGTCGAATCCACCGGCTCGGTGACGGCCATCGACCTGGGCAGCGAGAGCGGCACGCAGGTGGGCGGTCAGCGGGTGGTGGGACCGCGGACGCTCTCATCGGGTGACGTGCTGATGCTGGGTGGCTCGCGGGTGGAGGTGCTCTTCGGCAACGCCGAGGCGCCGCCTCCTCCAGCGGGCGCACAGGTGGAGAGCGGGGTAGGGCTGCAGGGCTCCATGCTGCACCCTCGAGCCCCGGAGCCGCGCGCTCCGGAGGTGGGCAACCGGGTGGTGCCTCCGGGCCTGCGCAACCGGGCCACTCCCGAGCAGGTGGTGCGGAGCAAGCAGGCTCCGGCGGCCCGGACGGCGCGCTCGCTCGTGGCGGCACACATCCGCGAGCCGCTGCCGCCCGAGGCGCTGCCCACCCAGGACGCCAAGGTCCTCCAGGTGCAGCTGCTCTGGGGCGACCAGATCATGTCCATCCAGCACTTCCGGGACGGCGTGCCGGTCACCATCGGCGAGGCGAAGAAGAACTTCTTCCACGTCTTCGAGTCCGAGGTGGGAGCGCGTCACGTGCTGGCGGTGGGGCGCGGCGAGCTGTACGAGCTGCACGTGCCCGAGTCCGCGGGCGTCATCGTCACCCACAACGGTGACGTGCGCACGAAGGACAGCCTGCGCGCAGAGGGCAAGCTGACGGCGTCTGGCAAGGAGCACGCGTACACGCTCGGTCTGCATGACCGGGCGGAGGTGTCGCTGGGCACGCTCACCTTCGTGGTGCGCTTCGTGAAGCCATCGCCCGCCGTGGCGGTGAGCTCACTGGCCGAGACGGACTTCACCTGGTTCAAGATCGCCGGCATCAGCTTCCTGGCGGCCGGCGCGTTCCTGGCGGCCATGCTGCTCACGCCTCGCTCCGAGGCTCCGTCCAGCGACGACATCTTCGCGAGCCAGCAGCGGGTGGCGAAGTTCCTGGTGCAGCCGGCGAAGCAGATCGACACCAGGCGCTTCGAGCAGAAGGGCGCGGAGGAAGGCGCCAAGGCCAAGGACGAGGAAGGCAAGTTCGGCAAGGAGGAGGCGAAGAAGGCCGAGGCCGATCCCTCCAAGCCGGGCACCCACATCGTCAACAAGAACAAGCGCGAGCAGGACCGCAAGGTGGTGGGCCGGATGGGCCTGCTGGGCGCGATGAAGGGCCTGAAGGGGGGCGCTTCCGACGTCTTCGGTCCGGGTGGCCTGGGCACGGGCATCAACAACGCGCTGGGCGGCCTCAAGAGCGGTGCGGGTCTCGGGGATGCGCAGGGCGTGGGCGGACTCGGCTCACGTGGCTCGGGCACGGGCGGTGGCGGTACCGCGCTGGGGCTCGGCGGCCTGGGCACCAAGGGCAATGGCCGCGGCCCGGGTGACGGCGGCGGCATCGACCTGTCGGGCCGTGGCAAGACGGTGACGAAGATCGTTCCTGGCAAGACCACGGTGGTGGGCGGCCTCGACAAGGACGTGATCGCGAAGATCATCCGGAGCCACCAGAACGAGATCAAGTACTGCTACGAGACCGAGCTCAACAAGAACCCGAGCCTCGCGGGCAAGGTGGCGGTGGCCTTCACGATCGATCCGGCGGGAGGAGTGTCGGAGGCGAACGTGACGGAGACCACGCTGAACAGCTCGGCGGCGGAGAACTGCATGCTCTCGCGCATCCGCCGCTGGAAGTTCCCCGAGCCCAAGGGCGGCGGTGTGGTGGCGGTGACGTACCCGTGGCTGTTCTCGCCCGCGGGTGAGTAGCCGCACACGTCTCCGTATCTCCAATCGAGTCAAGAACCCCTCTCCCTCTGGGAGAGGGTCAGGGTGAGGGTCGTTCCGATATGAAGAAGCCGCTGTTGGCCGCCGTGCTCGCGATGCTGCCCACTACCGCTCTGGCGGCGACGCCGCCGGAAGGAGTCCCGCTGGAGGTCCGCCGCGGCTTCTTCACCGAGGCCGATATCGGCACGTTCTTCACGCTGGGCGGGGAGAACGTCTACTCGAACGCGCAGACGTACCTGCAGCTGGGCGTGGGGTACGACCTGACGGACAAGGTCTCGATGGGCGTGCACTTCGGACTGGGCTCGTCGGCGGCGAACTGCTTCGCCGGGTATACGCCAGGCACGAACGTGTGCAGCATGTCCGACAACTTCACGGTGGCGTTCGCCGACGTGACGGCGGCGTACATGGTGCCGCTGGCGGACCGGCTCTACCTGATGCCGAAGGTGGCGGCGGGCCTGTCGCGGTTGGATCCGGCGCCGGTGGGAAGTGGAGACCCGGGAGCGGCGCTGACGGCGCCGAACGCGGGCCTGGGCATCGGCATCGAGTACGCGACGCCGATGGACCACTTCTCGGTGGGCGCGGACTTCCTGGCCCGCTACCTCATCGGGCCCAACATCCCCACCTTCGCCTTCTTCCCGCGGGTGAAGTACACGTTCTGAGCTTCGCGGGTTCGAATCACGTCGGGCGTACGAGCACGAGGCCGGATGCTGCTGGAATCCCAGCGGCTTCCGGCCTTGGTGTTCAAAGACTCGCATTCATGAACTGCAACCCCTGGCAGCATGAACCGCGGGTACGTGACGTCCATGGCCTTCTCCCCTCAATCTTCGCGAAAGAAATAGGATTCCTTCTCGTCGTTACGGGCCTCGTAACGCTCACCCGTCCAGCGGAACAACACGGCCGGAAGCACCTCCGTGTTCGCATCTCTGGCCGTGTCGGGCTTCGTGCTCTGCGCCGAGCTCACCTTGACCCAGTTGAAGACACCGTTCGTCTTCGACCCGGTCACGGCGATCACCGAGCAGAACCGGTCCTCCCATTGCCAGTCCCTGGGATCGACGCCCTCTTCATTGACGAGCACTGTGGGAGGGCCGTGACGGATGTACTTCCGATAGACGACCGTCTTCAGCACACGCTCAATCTTGTTGCCGTGGATCCGGAAGACCTGGAGCTCCTCTTCACTGGCCGTCTGATTGTTCGGCACGGGCTCCTCGTGGCTGAGCCTGAGCCCGAAGCCCACCTCGGTTCCAGTGAGCCGATAGGGAGCAAGATCGAACTCATGGTTGTATCCCTCCGGGAGGCGGATGGGCTGCTCCGCCTTGGCCAGCAAGGAAGGCTGCTTATCGGCGTCCACGGAGACCGCGAACAGCTCAAGTTGCTCCGAGTTGTTCAGGACACCAACGAGGTAGACCCCCCTTCGGGCCTTCCAGGCCCGGACATCCAGCTCGCCATGGGTTGGAGCGAGTTGGAGTGCCTCCTCGAGCGCGGACGTGGAGAGGCCCGGTGCTTTTTCCGCCTTGGGTTCATAGCGGTCGCATGTCCTGGCAGGGGAGGGCAGGATTGATCCAAAGTCCGTAGGAGAGGTTTTGAAGAGGGGGAGAGCAAGTCCAGACAATCTCAGGCAAAGAGGGGGCATCCCTCCGGACGGCGCTTGAAAGAAGGGCGCCGTGGAAGGACA
>NZ_DBNGVP010000119.1:0-22656 GCF_057119385.1 Archangium sp.
CCGCGCTCGACCTTGTAGACGATCCCGAGGCCCCCCGCGCCCAAGAACCCCACCACCTTGTAGTCCCCGATCATGTCGCCGATGTCCGGGTGCCTGAGTGTCAGTCCCACGCTCTACCTCACCTCCTGGATGGGGGAGCGTAGCATAACCGCAGGAATACGGTTCAGACAGCGGGACCGGGGCGGCAGGTGGACCCCTCCAAGGCTGGCGACCGCTCCAAGTCGGCCGCCCCACCCACCGCCCCCGTCCCTTCTTCGGGACGGGCCTATTCCTCGCGCATCGGCGCGGCGTCGAGCACGTGCAGCAGTGCACACCCGACCGCGACCTTGGACTCCGGCCACGTCCGCAGGAGCCCGACAGCCTTCCGGGTCTCGGGTGACAGATCCTTGTCGGTGGCAGGCATCTCTCGCGCGCTCATATCCAGGAGCACAGCCGGGGAAACACCCAACGCGACCGCGAGCCTTCGCAGCGCCGGAACGCTCGGCATCATGCCGCCGCGCTCGATGCGCCCATACACGGCCGGACTCATCCTTGCCGCATCGGCTACTTGTGCCTGAGTGAGCCCGAGCGCCTCGCGTGCGGTTCGGGCTGCCTCGCCGAGTCTCTTTTGTAGAAGGTCATCTTCCATGCGGTATGCCTCTCAGATTGATGGCGCCGTTTTCCTTATCACGCTTGCCTTGCTGCCGCCTCTTGTTGAGCCTGGCCAACCCGGTCGCCGTTCCCTTGAAAATGGCGAACTGCTCGTCATCCATCGTTCGCACCAGCCGCAGCAACCGTCTGATCTCCGGCGTCAGTTCTTCGTCGGGTGCCGGTGGGGTTTGAGTGGCTTCCCTTTCGACGAGACCCACAAGCCAGTCCGCAGAGAGCCCAAGTGCAACGCAGATCTTCGTCAGCGTTGGCGTGCTCGGAAGCATGGCGCCTCGCTCCAGCCTCCCATACACTTCCGGCGTCAAACCGACCCGCTCGGCCATGTCCTCCTGAGTCAGTTTCAATTTCAACCGGGCCGCCCGCGCGGCCTTGCCGATTTGAATACTGAGTTCGGTTCGGTTTTTCCCCTTGGTGGCGCCCTCCTTCTTGCCTGGCTTCCCTTTCATTGACCTAACCCTCGTCCTCGTCGGGCGTTAGCGCCGTCCGCTCGATGGGGTTCGCCGTCAGTCGCTTGACCCTTGCGGCAGCTTCGAAAATCGCCTTCAGCTCCGCTGCGGCCTCATCAGCGAGGACCGGCGGCTCTACGGTCCCCAGGTAGACGAGCAGCTCTTCGCGCATCTCGGCGGCAGAAAAACGCTCGCGCGGCTCCGGCTGGAGCGCACGCCGGACAATGGACCGCAAAGGAGCGGGCGCGAACTCAAGCCGGCGTTCCGCTTCCGAAGGGTGAAAACGCAGCAGCCGGTAAGACAACACGTCCAGGCTTAGCTGTGTGGTCCGCTCGGCACGTACAGGGAATGAGAACCCGACCGGGGCACTCTCCACAGGTGTATCGGTCGGGTCGAGCGGGTATTCGGCCAGCAGCATTTCCAGCAGAACAAGCCCGAGCGAGAACACGTCCGCTCTGCCGTCAATCACTCCCCCGATAAGCGGGTCGGCTCGGCTCCCGGTGGACTCCATCACAGCGCGCAGAACCTCGGGCGCACAGTAGGCCGGGTCGCCGCGCAGCAGGCCGGGCGGCGTCTTCAAGCGGTCGCGCAGCTCCGAGTACGCGGCACCGAAGTTCGCGAGCTTGACGCGCCCATCAAACCCGAGACGGATCCGCATGGGACCCACGGCACGATGGACGATGTGCATCGGGTGGCCTTCGCTGCTGAGGCGCTGGTGAGCGTAACCCAGCGCACCCGCTACTTGCGCCGTGACGTATGCCGCAAAGGCGGGCGACAAACGACGCTCCACCAGCAGCGCGAAATCCATCGCGGTGAGGAGGTAGCAACCGCGCAAGTGCTCCATGACCACATAGGCGGTGTCGCCATGGGAAGCGAAGCCGTAAACCCTGGCGATGCCCGGGTGATCCAGGTGCGACGCGAGCTGCACCTCTTCCCAAACCCGCTCACCCTTCTCACTGTCTGAGGACACCTGCACAGGCTTGAGAATGACCCTTGAGCGACGGCCCGTGCTTCCGCCGATGGGGTGCCTCCAGGCAAGAAGAAGCGTGTCGTAGTCCCGGTTTAGAACCTGGGTGTCGTAAACCTCGTATTTGTAGCCCTCGAATTCGAAGATAAGACGCGGGCCGGAGCTGTCCGCCATGTTGTGATCTCCTTACGAAGCCCTACAGCCTGTCGAGGTTGGGGCTGTCCGCACGTCGCCAGCTCTCGCCGTCCGCGCGTATGTAGAATACGCCCATTTCAAACTCAGCCGCGCCTGCCCCGTGGTCGCGAACCTCGACCCTACCCATCCACCGCGCGGGCTCGCCGGTAAGCGCTGCTGCGAGAAAGCCATCCTGACGGAGAAGGAAGAGGCTCCGGTACTCCTGCACCATCCGGCGCAGGTCCCAGCGAGACAGCCCTTGTCCGTGCCGCTCGACGTAGCGCAGCAGCTCGTCGGCAACGTGGCTGACAGGCGAGGACGCCGGGAAAAACGCCGGTAGTCACTCCAAGCCGCGCCTGTGTTCACTCCAGACCGCGCCTGTGTTCACTTGCCTGGGGGCCAGTGCTTGGGACCGGCGGGAAGCTCGCGCGTCGATGCACCGGCGGCGCGGCATTCTCTGGAGTGCGGCCCCTTTTCCAACCCGGAGAGCAACACCAGTGCAGGAGGGGCACCAGCCATGAGCGCGCCCCCCGTTGCCACGGACGCCGCGCCCGCGTTTCTCACGGTGAGTCGTGAAGTTCTCGCCAGTGCAGACGCGCCGGGGTGCCGAGCAGTACGAGCGCGAATTGCGCGCCTCCCTCCTCAATGGAACCTTCGGAAAGGAGAAAGACAACGAGGAGCGCCCTATGACGTTGGCGGAGTTCGCCCCGCGCTTCCTGATCTACAGCGAGAACAACAACAAACACTCCAGCATCGTCAGCAAGAGCCAAATCCTGGAGGCTCACATCCTGCCGTTTTTCGGTGAAATGGCGCTGGCTGCCATTGGCCCGGCGGAGATAGAGGATTTCAAGGCTGTCATGCGCAAGACTTGCCCAAGGGCGGACGCGAGCGGACGGTGGAGCTGCCCGGCTCGGCAGTGGACGCGCTCAAGGAGCACCGGCACCTGCGCGGCCCTTACGTGTTCTGCCAGGAGGACGGTCGGCCGCTTACTGATGGGCTGCTCAAGCTGCCGCTGCGCCGGGCCCTCCAGCGGGCGGGCATCACCCGCGAGCAGGGCCGCATCGGCTGGCACGACCTGCGGCACACCTACGGCAGCCACCTCGCCATGAGGGGGATACCGCTGACGGTCATCAAGGAGCTGATGGGGCACGCGACCATCGACAGGACGGAGCGCTACGCCCACCTGAGCCCGGACACGCGCAGAGAGGCGGTCGGGGTTCTCGACCGGCCCTCTGCGCCCGCGTGCGACATACGTGCAACACGGATGGAGGAAGCCGCCAACCACCCGTAAGCACGGCGTAAAAAAGTGGAGGCGGTGGGAATCGAACCCGCCGCCTGTCACTCCCGGAGCGGGCCTGGCGGAGTCTCGTGGGAGCCTGGCGCTATTGGCGAAGATCGGCCGGCAGCGCTGGCGAGGACAGCAGCTCGCGGAACACCTCCCAGCGCCGCTCGTGCGACGCGCCCGGACCCGCCTTCCGCTCCACGTACTGCTTCACCATGTCACGCCCCAGGTTGTAGTTGATGACGTACGAGCGATTGTGGTCGATGAAGGCCATCCGCTGGGTGGCGCGCTCGGGGGACAGCAGCCCGTAGCGCACGAGCCAGTCGCGCCCCTCCTCCCGGCTCATGGTGCCATCGAGATACCGGCGCGCGACCTCGTTGACCACGTAGGACAGCTTCTCGGTCAGCGCCTCCATCCGCACGTAGTCGGCAGCGCGCTTCGGGTCGAGCCCCGCGAGCGGGAAGAGGACGTCGCGCAGGTACGCCTCCGCATCGGGGAAGACCAGCTCGATGCCATGGTTGGCGCTGCCCTCGGCGATGAGCGACATGGGCGAGAAGAGCGGGTACACCGAGAACTCCACCCAACCGCGCTCGCGCACCAGGTGCTGCTCCAGCAGCGCATTGTAGACGTGGTGGCCGGGATAGCCCTCGTGCGCGGCGAGGTCGATGGCGCGCATGATGAAGAGAGGCAGGTCCGTGTTGATTTGAATCACGCTCTTCGCGTTGCCCTTGAACCAGTTGTAACCGCCCCAAGGCTTGTTGTTGACGTACTCCAGGGTGAACGTCTCGTGGGCGGGCAGCGCCACGTGCTTCAGCGTGCGGCGGCGCGACTCCTCGATGGCGGCACGGAAGACGGCGTCCAGCTTCTCCACGGGAATGACGAAGTCCTTCCGGAAGCGCTCCAGACGCTCGGGCAGTGGACCCTGGCCGGGGACGAGCCGCTCCAGCCCGGCGAGCACCGCTTCGAACTCCGCCTCGGTGTGCCCCGGGTCTCGCGCGGCATAGAGCGCCTGGCTCTCCTCGTCGAACTTCAGCGTCTCTCCCGACAGCATCCGCACGCGCGCGCCGAGGGCCGAGAGCTGGGTCAGCAGGAAACGGCGGCGCATCGCGACCAGTGCATCCCTGGGCACCGGCACCGCTTCCACCTGCTTCACCAGCGCGGCGGTGCGCTCGCCAATCACCGGCAGGGGCAGCTTCGCGGCCTCGGCCTCCTTCGCCCAGGCCTCGGGCCCGTAGTACGCGTCCACGTAGTCGGCGTCATGCTGGCCCACCGCGAGGACCAGCTTCACGTACTGCTCGGCGAAGGAGTCCAGGGCGGGAGGTGTCTTCATCGGCGATTCGGTGGAGGGCTCGGAGGTGGGCGTTGCACCACGCGTGGCGCAGGCAAGGAGCACGGAGGCGAGGACCAGAACGGACACACGTCGGAAGGTCGTCAGCATGGCGTAGCGCCGGTTGTAGACGAACGGCGCCATCCGTTCCAACGGCCGACACCCTGCCCCGGCGGAAGTCGCCGGTAGGAGCCCTCCGGCCTCCCTTCACAGAGCGACGCGCTCCCCCAGCGTGAGCCCTGGCTCCTGGAAGGAGGGGCGTCCCTTCGAGTCGAGCGCGTGCCGCGGGAACTGCTCCAGGTTGTCGGCGACCCGCGCTCCGTATCAGTGTCTCGTCCCAGGCTGAAGCACCCGGAGGCTCCGGGTGCGTCCGCATCCCAGAAATCGATTTCCGGCGGGATTCTTCCGCGGCCGCGCTGCGCCAGATGTCGCAGCCGGTTTCGGAGGCCTGTCGGCTTTTGACTGATAATCCAGTATTCATTCCAGACACTTCAACTCACGCGAGGGGGCCTCCGGCGGCGCCCTCGACAGAGGACAAACATGCATCGGATGCTCTTGATCGCGGTCGCCGCAGTGCTCGGCACGGGGTGTGGTGCGGGGATGGAGGATGCCACCGGCCTTTCGTCGGAGGAGCTGGGGACCCACCCGGCGGAGTTGGCGGCGCTCGAGTACAACGAGGCCAGCGCCTCGGTCGACGTCAGCTACGACATCGTCAACTTCGTCTACGCCCCGGACATGTTCCCGGGTGAGGTGGGGCGTGGCGGCTACCAGGCCTACGGCGACAAGATCGGCCTCGCCGACTACTACTCCGACGGCATGCGGATCGGCGTGCATTGGCGCCTCGGCGACGGCTCGCGTCGTGGCCTCTGCTACTGGACGGGCGGCGCGAACACCCACGGAGGTTGCAACAAGGACTTCGGCGAAGGAAAGCGCTTCGAGTTCCGCGTCGGCCGCTGCAACGGGAGCAAGTACTCGTGCGGCGACCCGGCCCAGAGCGGGACCGGCTGGCAGGACTGGTCGAACTGGGCCTCGACCGGGACCTGACGGAGGTCTCCGCCCTGGGAGGGCCTGTATGCTTGCTCCCGCCCCCGGGCAGCCACCCGGGGACGAGGAGAACGACATGGCAGAGCTTCCGCAGGGCCGCGGGCCCATACCGGGGATGGCGGCACTACGGACGGCGGTCGATGAGCACGCTCGTCCTGCCCCACGTCCCCGGCGAGGAGCTGTTCGAGCTGGGGATGCTCGGAGGCAACGTCGAGCGCCGCTACCGCAAGCTCCGGCCCGAAGTGGAAGCGCTCCCCTGGGGGACGCTCCGGCCGGAGGCGTTTCCCGAACACCTCGTCCTCGCGGCGCGGAGGGCCTGGACCGAGGCCGCCTTCCAGGAACACCGCACCGCCGCCGCGTGCACCGCGACGCTGCAGGCGCTCATCGCCGCGCGGGCGCCCCTGGATCTCATCGCCATGGCCTGCCGCTTCCCGCTCGACGAGATGGTCCACGTCGAGCTGTGCGCGCGGCTGGCGAGCGAGCTGGGTGGAGGCATCCCCCTCCTGCATGATCCGCTGGCCATGATTCCACCGCCCCGGCCGGGCCGTGCGCTCGCCCAGGCGGCGGAGCTCGTCGTGCGCTACTTCTGCGTGGGCGAGGCCATCTCCATCCCCCTGCTCCGAGGCACCTGGCGCGCCGCGACGCACCCGCTGGTGAAGGCGGTGCTGGGGCGGATCGTCAAGGACGAGGCCGCGCACGGACAGTTCGGGTGGATGTTCCTGGACTGGGCCCTGCCCCTGCTGGAGGAGGACGAGCGGGAGGTGCTGCGTGAAGCGGCGGGGAAGACGATCGCCGCGGTCCGGGAGAACCAGGCCCGCATCGCCGCACAGGGAGAGGGAGAGCCCGCGGCCATCCATGCCCTCGGGTGGATGAGGTCGCGGGCGTACATGGACCTCGCGCGCAAGTCGATGGAGACCGAGGTGCTCGCGCCCTTGAGGGCACGCGGGCTCGAGCCTCGCTGACGCGTCATGCGCGGGTACCTCACGGGCAGCGCGGTCGAGCTGGCGGTGTTCCGCATCACCGTCTTCGGCGTCGTGCTGCTCTCGCGTGACATCTACGAGGCGCCCGCGTGGGCCACGGCATCCGCGGCCCTGCGAGCCGCTCCCGGAGGCCTCGCGTGGCTCGCGCCCCACCTCCCGATGTCACCCGCCTGGGCCTGGGCCGCGCTCGGCATCCTCGTCCCCTCGGCACTCCTCTCCGTGCTGGGGCTGTTCACGCGGGTGGCGACCGTGCTCGCGGCGCTCTCGTTGGCCTACGTGCTGGCGGTCCCCCAGTTCTCCGGGACGGTCATCCACACCCACCACCTCCTGTGGTTCGCGCTGTTGCTCGCGGCGAGCCCCTGCGGCGATGCGCTCTCCGTGGACGCCTGGCTTCGCGCGAGGAAGCACGGCCTCCAGGCCGCTCCGGACGAAGCCCTCCTCTGGGAGCAGCCCGCGCCCACCGCGCATCAGAAGACGCGGTAGATGGCGCTCTCGAAACACATTGCGCGCAACTTAATTGCGAACAATATTGATGATGACTGGACCGCTCGCCGCGCGAGCTCCACGCACATTTCCTGGAGGACTCATGTCTCGAGACGTCGCCGTGGCACGCCCCAGTGTCCTGAAGACCGTTGCGCGCATCTGGCTGGGAGCCTCCCTGCTCCTCGCGGGGGCGGGCCACCTCACGTGGGCCCGGACCGAGTTCCTGGCCCAGGTCCCGAGGTGGGTGCCGCTGGACGCCGACTTCGTCGTCCTCGCTTCGGGCGTGGTCGAGCTCGTGCTCGGCGCGGCGCTCCTCTTCGCGCGCCGCCTGCGCCCGCAGGTGGGGTGGGGGGTGGCCGCGTTCTTCGTCGCGGTCTTCCCGGGCAACATCTCTCAGTACATGAATGGCATCAACGCGTTCGGGCTCGACACCGACAGGGCGCGGTTCATCCGGCTCTTCTTCCAGCCCGTGCTCGTCGCCTGTGCCCTCTGGTCCACCGGCGCGTGGGAGGCCTATCGCGCGCGTCGAAGCGCTCGCAGTGACGCCTCCGCCGGTGGCACCTCCGCGTAGACTCGCGCGGATGAACGCGAATCTCCATGCGCTGGGGGCCATCGCCCTGTGCCGCGCTCGCCGCGCTCGCCACGGCGAGGATTCCCTGGCGGAGTGGGCCGTTCACGATTTCCGCTAGAGTGCGTCCCCAGACACCCCCCACGTGAGGACGCATGGAAACGCCAGGCGTGATCAGCCGTTGGAACGATGACAAGGGATTCGGCTTCATCCGGCCCAAGGCGGGGGGGCAGGAGGTCTTCCTGCACATCTCCGCGTTTCGCGGCAACCGGCGGCCACAGACCGGGGACCCGGTGAACTTCGTCGCCGGCAAGGACCCTCAGGGCCGCCCACGTGCCGAGCACGCCTGGCTGGCCGGGCTGGCCACCGCCGAGCCGGAAGCCCGCGGCAAACCGCCCGCCCAGGTGAGCTGGGAGCAGGAGCGGCCAGAGGGGGAGGACCGTCCCATGCGGAACTCCACGGCGAAGTGGGTCATCTTCCTGGCCCTCTGCGCGCTGCCGGCCTCCGTCTGTCTCCGGCAGTACTTCGCCGGGCACGCGGGCGCGCTGCTGTTCTTGTTGGGATACCCCCTGGTCAGCCTGGCGACCTTCGCTCTCTACTGGGACGACAAACGGAGCGCCACGCGCGGCAGGTGGCGCACGTCCGAGGCGATGCTGCACTTCTTCGAGCTGATGGGCGGCTGGCCGGGGGCACTGATCGCCCAACAGACGTTCCGGCACAAGACCCGCAAGGTCTCGTATCAGGTGGTGTTCTGGGCCATCGTGCTGGCGCATCAGGCGTTCTGGGTCTTCATCGCCAGCGTCACGCCGTCGAGAGGCGGATAGACCCGCCAGGGTCGAGGAGTCCTGACGAGATGCCCTGAAATACAACGGGCCCCAGGCTCCGGGGAACCTGGGGCCCTGACATGGAGAGCGCGGAGCTCAGGGGAAGAAGATGGGATCGTACGGCCAGGGGTACGGCGGGGGGTAGAAGATGATGGTCACGAGCCCCTGCACCTTCGCGGGCGCGGAGTTGTTGGTGACCGTGTCATTCCCGAGCTGGCCGTAATAGTTGTAGCCCCAGGCCCACACGGTGCCATCCTGCTTGCGCGACGCGGAGAAGTAGCCGCCCGCATCCACCTCCGTGCCGGGCTCGAGGCCTGCAATCTCCGCGGGCGTGTAGCGAGTCGTCGTCGTCCCATCGCCCAGCGCGCCGTAGGGGTTGTAGCCCCAGCTCCACACGGAGCCATCCGACTTCACGGCCAGCGTGTGGTAGTAGCCCGCCGAGACGTCCACGACGCCGCCGATGCCCGTGGCCTGCACGGGAGAGAGGCGCTGGGTGGTCGTCCCGTCGCCCAGCCCGCCGTAGGGGTTGTAGCCCCAGCCCCACACGGTGCGGTTCTGCTTCACCAGCAGGGTGGAGTAGGCGCCCGCGCTGATGGCCAGACCATCGCTGATGCCCGGCACCATCACCGGAGTGTAGCGGGTGGTGGTCGTCCCATCGCCCAGCGCGCCGTAGGCGTTGTAGCCCCAGCCCCACACGGTGCCGTCCTGCTTCACCACGACGGAGTGATAGATGCCCACGGCGAGATCGAGGACGCCGCTGAGGCCAGACACCTGCACCGGCGCGTTGCGGGAGACGGCCGTGCCATCGCCGAGCTGGCCGTAGGCGTTGTAGCCCCAGCTCCACACGGTGCCATCCGCCTTCAGCGCCAGCGTGTGGTAGCTGCCCGCGTCGATGGCGATGACGTCGGTGAGACCCGCCACCTGCACGGGCGTGAGGCGCAGGGTGTTCGTCCCATCGCCGAGCTGGCCGTAATAGTTGGAGCCCCAGGCCCAGACGGTGCCGTCCTTCTTCAGCGCCACCGAGTGAGAGCCGCCCGCGGAGACGGCGATGACGCCATTGAGGCCAGACACCGTCACCGGCAGATCCTGGTTGGTCGTCGTCCCGTCACCGAGCTGGCCGGAGCCGTTGAGGCCCCAGGCGCGGACGGTGCCGTCCCGCTTCACCGCGAGCATGTGGCTGGTGCCCGAGTCGATGTCGGTGATGTTGCTGGCCAGCGCCGACACGGGCGCGGAGCGGTTGGTCGTCGTCGTATCGCCGAGCTGGCCGTAATAGTTGTAGCCCCAGGCCCGGATGGAGCCGTCCTGCCGGGTGGCCACCGTGTGGATGCTCCCGGCGGAGATCGTGGTGACGTTGGTGAGGTTGGACACCTCCACCGGAACGAGGGCATTGGTGGTGGTCCCGTTGCCAAGCTGGCCGTAGTAGTTGTAGCCCCACGTCCGCACGGTGCCGTCCGGCATCAGCGCCACCGTGTGCGAATCCCCCAGGGAGAGCGTGGTGACGTTGTTGATCAACACCGGCACCGGAGTGGTGCGGTTGGTGGTCGAGCCATCCGCCAACTGGCCGTTGCTGTTGTTGCCCCAGCCATGGACGATGCCGTCCTGCTTCATCACCAGGGTATGTCCGTAGCCGGCGAAGACACGGCTGACGCCGCTGATCGGCACCAGCACCGGCGAGAGGCGGTTGGTGGTGCTCGCATCGCCGAGCTGGCCGAAGTAGTTGTAGCCCCAGGCCCGGACGGTGCCGTCCTGCCTCACGGCCACCGTGTGGTAGCTGCCCACGGCCAGGTCGATGACGGAGGTGAGGCCCGGCACCTGCCCCGGCGTGGTGCGCTGGGTGGTCGTCCCGTTGCCCAGCTCACCTTCGTAGTTGTAGCCCCAGGTCCAGACGGTGCCATCCGCCTTCAGCGCCGCCGTGTGATAGGCACCCGCGCCAATGGCGATGACGTTGCTGAGACCGGACACCTTGCGCGGCATGAGGCGGTGGGTGGTCGTCCCATCGCCGAGCTGGCCGTAGTAGTTGTAGCCCCAGGCCCAGACGGTGCCGTCCTCCTTCAGGGCCACCGTGTGAGCGGCACCCACGGAGATGTCCACGACGTTGCCCAGGCCGGGCACGGTCACCGGCGAGTGACGCGGGGTGACCGACCTGTCACCGAGCTGGCCATAGTAGTTGTACCCCCACGTCTGCACGGTGCCGTCCGCCTTCAGCGCCGCCGTGTGATTGGAGCCCGCGGCCACCATGGGGCACACCTGCCGCACGTGCTTGTAGACGGCCCTGGAGGCGTCCACGCACACGGCGGTGCCCCCGCTGTACATCACCATGGGCCAGATCTTCACCTCCAGCACGTGCGGGCCACAGGCAACGCCCGACATGCTGACGTTCCAGATGTCCTGGGTGTTGGTGCGATCCTCGACGGTGATCAGCTTTCCATCGAGCCGGTACTCCAGCCGCGCCCCGTTGGACAGGTCGGACACCGCCCAGGTTCCACCGCCGGCCAGCGTGCCCTCGTAGGAGCTGGCCCCATCCATGGTGAGGCTGGTGACCGTCAGGCCCGCGCAAAGCGCGGCCTGCGCGGTGCCCAGTGACTCCTCCTCGGAGGGCAGCCCTTCGGGTGGTGCACCACAGGCGGCCAGCAACAGGCCCCCCAACATGACTCGGAACGACGAACGGATCAGCTCTTGGAACATGTACTCCCCCCTCTGGACCGCGAGGTGTAGAAGTACAGTTGTACACGAATTACACGGAGAAGCAAGTATTCCGCGAATAGCGGTCTATGCCATCATTCGCGGGTGGAGAGGAGCTCCAACAGCAGACGCGCGGTCAGCTTCGCGGTGCGGGCGTTCTCGTCGTGCGGAGGAGAGAGCTCCATGAGGTCGGCGCCGAGCAGCCGCGGCTCGGCGGAGACGGTGCGCACCACGTCGATCATCTCGCGCGAGGAGAGGCCGCCCACGCCCACGGCGCTGACGCCCGGGGCCACGGCGGCATCCGCCGCGTCGATGTCCAC
This sequence comes from Archangium sp., assembly GCF_057119385.1. Lineage (NCBI taxonomy): Bacteria > Pseudomonadati > Myxococcota > Myxococcia > Myxococcales > Archangiaceae > Archangium > Archangium sp. The sequence continues at coordinate 11,746 of NZ_DBNGVP010000119.1, forward strand.
GCTGAGGTAGAGCGCATCCGCGTCCCGCATGATGTGGGAGAGGGCCTCACGGGCGATGGGCACGGCCCCGCGCTCGGCGATGTCCTCCACGGTGTAGATGTGGACGCCCTGCTCGCGGGCCCAGGACAGGTAGTAGCGCGAGTTGGCGAAGTGGCGGATGCCAAGCATCGCGGTGCGCGCGCCGGTGAGGATGGGCGTCTCCAGGGCGCGGCGGAAGGGCGTGCCACTGGAGAGCGAGGCCTCGTCGTCGTACTCGCGCACGTCCAGGTGGGCGTCGATCGTCACGAGCGCCAGGCGCAGGCCAGGACGCGCGGCGGCGAGCCCGCGAATCAGCGAGCCGGTGAGGCCATGGTCTCCGCCGATGAAGAGGGGGCGCGCGCCCGAGGTGAAGAGGTTGCGCGAGGCCTCCTCGACGCGGGCGTGCGTCGTGGCGCCGTTCATGGCGGCGAGCGTGAGGTCTCCCATGTCCACCACCTCGCCCAGCTCGCGCTGGCCGTCGAAGGAGCCATAGGAGCCGAGGGCCTCGCGCAGGGCCTTGGGGCCGAAGCGGGCACCGGGCCGGGAGGGGATGCCGCCGTCATAGGGCAGGCCGAGCAGGACGGTCCGGTCCTGGAGCGGCGTGCCGGGCGTGAAGGCGCGCAGGAGCGCGGAAGCGCGGGGGTCCCGGGCATCTGCGGCCGGGCGCAGGCCAGCGAGCGGGTCGTGCGGAGTATCCAAGGTCGGCTCCGTGTAGGGTGGAGGTGTCTCGTCTCTCGGGCCGCATCCTTGCCACGAATCGCGCCCGCATCGAAGTGTTGCAACGGAAAGGAGCCCCTCATGAAGACCTCGAAGTTCCGCCTGCTCGCCCTCTCGCTGAGCTGCCTGACCGTGGGAGCCGGCGCGTGCGGCACCAGCGAAGCGGCCACGAAGAAGCCCACGGCGGCCCCGGGCGCCCCCTCGTCCCTGGCGGCCGAGATGGTGGCCGCGCACAACCAGGCCCGCGCGAAGGTGAAGCCCACGCCGTCGCAGGCCCTGCCCCCGCTCACCTGGTCCCCCGAGGCGGCGAAGGTGGCGCAGGCGTATGCCAGCAAGTGCGAGTTCGAGCACAACAAGAACCGGGGCAAGCAGTTCGGGGAGAACCTCGCCGCGGCGGCGCCCCCGGGCTCGAAGACGAACGCGCAGGTGGTGGAGGACTGGGTGTCCGAGGTGGCCGACTACTCCTACGCGACGAACAAGTGCGCGCCGGGCAAGGTGTGCGGCCACTACACGCAGGTGGTGTGGCGCAACACGACGCACGTGGGGTGCGCGACGGCCCTCTGCACGAAGAACTCGCCCTTCGGCGCGCAGTTCCCCACGTGGCAGCTCTGGGTGTGCAACTACACGCCACCGGGCAACTTCGTGGGCCAGAAGCCGTTCTGAGCCATGCGCTTCGATGCCTACCTGGTGGTGGACTGGAGCGCCTCCAGCACCCCCAAGCGCGGCCGGGACAGCATCTGGTGGACGGTGGCGGCGTGGACGCGGCGCGGGCTCCGCCTGGAGCGGACCGGGAATCCCTCCACCCGCGCCGAGGCGCTCGAGTCCATCGGCACCCGGCTCGCGCGGGCCGTGGCGGACGGAGCGAGTGTGCTCGTGGGCTTCGACTTCGCGCTCGGCTATCCCCGGGGCACGGCGGCGGCGCTCGGGCTCGGGGGCGAGCCGTGGCGGGCCCTCTGGGACGAGTGGAGCCGCCTGGTGCGCGACACGCCGGACAACGGCAACAACCGCTTCGACGTGGCCGCGGCCTTGAACCCGCGCATCTCGGGAGGCACCGGGCCCTTCTGGGGCCATCCGCGAGGACAGGCCTTCCCGTCCCTCACGGCGACCCGGTCCTTCACGTATCCAGTGCGTGGGCTCGCGGAGAAGCGCCTCGCCGAGGCGCGCCTGCCCCGCGCCCAGCCCGTCTGGAAGCTCTGCGGCATCGGCTCCGTGGGCAGCCAGACGCTGCTGGGGATTCCCCGTGTGCGTCAGCTCCTCGAGGATCCCCGGCTCGCCGGACACCTCCAGGTCTGGCCCTTCCAGACGGGGCTCACCCTGCCCTCGCGCGTGCCGGGGAAGGCACGGCTCATCCTCGCGGAGGTCTACCCTTCCCTCCTCACCGTCCCGGCCCGCGAGGGCCTCGTGAAGGACCAGCTCCAGGTCGAGGCGCTCGCGCGGCACTTCGCCACCCTCGACGCGGAGGGGACGCTCGCCTCGCTGTTCAGCCCCTCACTGGAGTTGGAGCCCGCTCAACGGGCCGCCATCCTCCACGAGGAAGGGTGGATACTGGGCGTCCGCTGACCCGGCCCCACCGGAGAGACCATGCCCGAGGAACGCTCCCAGCAGCTCTACATCGCCGTCCTGCTCTACGAGTCCACGTCCGAATCGGGCGGCAAGAAACCCCTGTACGAGGAGTCGTTCGTGCTGATCCAAGCAACGAGTGAAGAGGAGGCACGCGCCCGGGCGGCGGACCACGCACGCCGGCAGGAGGCCCGATACGAGAACGCGGAAGGGGAGCACATCCGCTATTCCCTCAAGCATGTGGTCGATGTCAGCCCCGTCCTGGACGGCGACTTGAAGGACGGCGCGGAGCTCTACGCGCGTCACTTCAGGGATTATGGCGCGTACCATGCCTTCGAACCGCTGCTGGGAGGCTCGGTCGACTGATGAGAAGATTCCTCTCCTTCATCGTGGCGGCCGTGGCGTTCTGCGCCACTCCGGCCGGGCAGGGCCTGGACTTCATCCCGTCCGCTTCCGCCGCCAACTGTGTCGCCAGTGAGAACCTCGAGGAGAAGGCGCTCTCCTTCATCGGCCGATGCCGCAAGGGCAGCATCCACCGGGAGTTCCCGGGCGAGCTGGCGGCGGAGTCGCTCGGCGCCATCAAGAATGGCGCCTCCGCCACCCACAAGAAAGCGTGGAAGCTGCTCAACGACAAACGCTTCGCCAAATAGCCCCGAACGGCCTCACCGCTTCAGGTTCTCCTCCAGGAAGCCCTTCACCTGCTCCCACGCGGCGGCCGCGGCCTCGGCGTCGTAGCGCCCCGGGGCCGAGGGGTTCGCGAAGGCGTGCGGCGCGTCGTACTTCAGGATGCGGTGCGCCACCCCCGCGTCCGCCAGCGCCTCGTCGAACTCCTCCACCACGTCGTTGGGAATCGACTCGTCCTTCGTCCCGAAGATGCCCAGCACCGGCGCCTTGATCGTCTTCAGCTCGTCCACGTTCAGCACCGGCCGCCCGTAGTACATCACCACCGCGTTCAGCTCCGGAATCGTCATGCCCGCGCGCAGCGACCACGCGCCTCCGAAACACCAGCCGATCACCCCCGTGCGTGTCGACTGCACCCGCGAGGCCGTCATCAGGTACTGGTGCGCCGCCTCGAGGATCTCCTCCGAGCGCTTCGCATCCACCGCCTTCATGGCCGCCATCGCCTCCTCGGGCGTGGCCGCCACCTTGCCCCCGTACAGGTCCACCGCCAGCGCCGCGTAGCCCTGCGCCGCCAGCCGGTCCGCCCAGTGCATGATGTGCTCGTTCAGCCCCCACCACTCGTGGATGACCAGCACCCCCGGAATCGGCGGCCGCGCGTGCTCCGGCAGGCTCAGGTAGGCCCTCGCCCCGGCGATCTCCAACATCTGCCCCTTGCGCGGCGGCGCCGCCTCCGCCTTCAGCTCGTGCAGCGCCTGGAACTCCTTCTCCGTCAGGCCGCCCAGCTCCTCGCGCCGCTCCTCCGCGCCCCCCTTCTCCGCCCCCTGCTTCGCCGCACAGCCACTCCACGACAACAGCACCAGCGCCACACACCCCAGCATCGTCCGCAGGCTCATCCGCATCCTCTCCTCCGGGCCGCTCTCCTCGGGCCCTCGAGCGCGCTCCGGCGTAACGCGCCCCCACCCGCCCGCGCCAGGGCTCCGTGAGGCCCCCACCCCCGGGTGCACGAAAGACGACGGGCCACCGGGGCCCCCCGTGAGGGAGGCAACCCGATGGCCCGCGAGAACCCCTCGGCCCCGAAGGACTACTTCTTGGCCGGCTGGCCGCCCGGAGCCGCCGGCTGGCCGCCCGGAGCCGCCGGCTGACCCGGCGCCGTGGGCTGGCCCGGCATCGCCGGCGCCGGGGGCGGCTCGTTCTTCTGCACGTCGAGCAGCTCCACCTCGAACACCAGCGCCGAGCCACCGGGGATGCCCGGCGTGCCGCGGTCGCCGTAGGCCAGGTCGGACGGGCACACCAGCTTCGCCTTGCCGCCCACCTTCATCTTCGCCACGCCCTCGGTCCAGCACTTGATGACGCCGTTGAGCGGGAACTGCGCCGGCTCGTTGCGCTTGTACGAGCTGTCGAACTCCTTGCCGTCCGGCAGCGTGCCCCGGTAGTTCACCTTCACGATGTCCGTCGGGCCCGGCTGCGCCCCGGTGCCCTCCGTCAGCGACTTGTAGATGAGGCCGGACTCGGTGCGCACCGCGCCCTGCTCCTTGGCCGCCTGCTCCAGGAAGCCCTTGGCCTTCTCCTTCTCCTTCTCCGCGCGAGCGGTGGAGCGGGCCCGCGCCAGCTCCGGCAGCTTCGGCCCGAAGGCCTGGATGTCCACCACGGGCTCCTTGCCCGTCACCTGCGCCGTCAGGCCCGCCTTCACGAACTCCAGCTCCTCGGGCGTCATGTCGAAGACCTGGATCTGCCGGCCCAGCGTGAGGCCGAGCGCGTAGAACGTCTTCTGATCATCCGTCTGCGGCGCCGCCGCGGCACCACCGCCGCCGCCGCCACCGCCCTGCTGCTGACAGCCCGCCACGGCGAGCATCACCGCTACCACCAGAAACTTCCTCATGTGTCCTTCCTTTCCAACCAGGGCAGCGACCGCCGCCCATGCCGGCGCCCTTATACAAGAAGAAAGCGGCGGTCCGGCGGGGGAGCGGAACGTTCTTATCTTTTTCCGGTGAATCGGCCCCCGGACAGGCGGAATGCCCCGCCTCGCCCCCGGGGGCTGATCCAGCCCGTACCAGGGAGGCACCCGATCATGGACATCGACGTGCGGCGCGTCCTGGACTCCCTGGGAGACCCCCTGCTGGCCCTGGATCGCTCGGCTCGCATCCTCCATGCCAACGCGGGGCTGAAGGTGTTACTGGGCTGGTCCCGCCTGGAGCTGCTGGGCCGGCCCGTCTCCACGGTGCTCCCCGGAGGGCTGCCCGGGTGGCCCCGGGAGGAGCCGGCCCCCCGTCCCATGTCCGCCCAGCCCCAACGGGTGACGGCCCTGGGCCGGGATGGACGTCCCCAGGAGGTGGAGGCCCGGCTGTCCCCCTGGCCCTGGGGGAAGGGGGAGGGCCTGGTCATCGTCTCCCTGCGCTCGCTGGAGGCGCAGGTGGAGCTCGAGCGGCAGCTGCGGCTGAGCCAGCGGGCGCAGGTGCTGGATGCCGCGCTGGCGCAGGTGTTCTCGTCCGCCGCGGACGAGGAGGAGGCCGCCTACGCCGTCCTGCGCGCCTGCGGGGAGCTGGAGGGCTGGACGCTGGGCACGTACTGGCGGCTGGAGCGGGAGGCCGCCGGACGGGTGCCCCTCACCCTCTGGACGGTGGACGGCGGCCTGCACGACTTCGTGCAGGACACCCTGCGGTGCACCTTCGTGCCCCCCGAGGGGCCGCCGGGCCAGTCCTTCACGCACCGGGAGCCCCTCTGGAGCCAGGACGTGGCGCGGGACGTGCGCTTCCCCCGCGGGGACGCGGCGGCGCGGGCCGGGCTGCGCGGGGGGCTCCTCGTGCCGGTGCGGGGCGGCAACCGGGTGCATGGCGTGCTGGAGCTGCTCAGCCGCGCCCCCCGGGAGGACCGCGTGGCGGACGAGACCCTGGGCAGCGTGGTGGGCTACCACTTCGGCCGCTTCCTGGACCGGCTGCACCAGCTGGACCTGGAGCACACCCGCGACGAGACCCTGCGCTCCCTGTGGGACTCGGACCTGCTGGGGCTCTTCACCAGCGACGGCCAGGGCCGCGTCCTGGATGCCAACTCCGCCCTGCTGCGGATGCTGGGCTACTCGCGGCGGGACGTGCGCGAGGAGTGCCTCACCTGGTCCGAGCTGACGCCCCCGCGCGAGCGCGTCGTGACGGAGGGCGCCCTGCGGCGGCTGCGCACCGACGGCAGCTTCCACTCCCACGAGGGCACGCTGATGCGCAAGGACGGCAGCGGCGCGCCGGTGCTGCTGGGCTCCACGGGCCTGGGCGAGGGACGGGTGATGACGTTCGCCCTGGACCTGTCGGACTGGAAACCCACGGAGTCTCCCGTGCCCCAGGAGATGGATGCCCGGCTCCACGCGCTCATCGCCCACGCGCCCGTGGTGCTCTTCGCGCTGGACCGGGACGGCCTCGTCACCCTCTCCGAGGGCCAGGGGCTGGAGACGATGGGCTTCAAGCCCCGCCAGGTGGTGGGCATGTCCGTGTTCGACCTCTACCGCGCCGAGACCAGCGTGCTCGCCAACGTGCGGCGGGCGCTCTCCGGGGAGGAGTTCTTCTCCGTGGAGACGCTGAGCAACGGGAGGATGTACGAGACGCACTGGGTGCCGCTGCGCGACCCCGAGGGGCGGCTGACGGGCACGCTCGGCCTGGCGGTGGACGTCACCCAGCGCGAGCGCGAGACGCGCTGGAGGGCCCGGCTCTTCTCCGAGGCGCAGGAGGCCCGCACGGAGGCGGAGCGGATGGTGCGGCTGCGCGATGAATTCCTCAGCGTCGCCTCGCACGAGCTGAAGACGCCGCTCACCTCGCTGAGCCTTCAGCTGCACACGCTGCTCCAGCGCGCGCGCCAGGGCACCCGCCCCGAGGACGCCGAGACGGCGCAGCGGCTGGAGAAGGCGCAGCGGCAGCTGCACAAGCTGGCGCGGATGATGGACGAGCTGCTGGACGTGTCCCGCCTGGCCGAGGGACGGCTGCGGTTGGAGCTGAGCGACGTGGACCTGGTACAGGTGGTGCGCGAGGTGCTGGAGCGCCTCCAGGAGGAGGCCTCGCGCACGGGCTCGCGCCTGGAGCTGCGCGCCGACGGGCCGGTGGTGGGCCGCTGGGACAGGACGAAGCTGGAGCAGGTGGTGACCAACCTGGTGTCCAACGCGCTGAAGTACGGCGCGGGCGCACCCGTGGAGGTGCAGGTGCACTCCAGTGGAGCCATGGCCCTGCTGGAGGTGAAGGACCACGGCATCGGCATCGCGCCCGAGGACCTGGAGCGCATCTTCGGCAAGTTCGAGCGCGCGGTGCCCGTCCGCCAGTACGGCGGATTTGGACTGGGGCTGTACATCGTCCGGCAGATCGTGGAGGCGCTGGGCGGAGGCGTGGACGCGGAGAGCACCCCGGGCCAGGGCGCCACCTTCCACCTGGTGCTGCCACTGGCGGGCCCCGAGCGCCAGCGGGAGCCGCCGTCTCCCCAGGTGGGACTGCACTGAAGGGGCTCGGCTGCTCGCACCCCCAACGCGTGGGCGGAGGGACGGTCCACGGGTGGAGGGAAGACCGTATAGTGTCCGGCAACGCGTTCACGCGCGGTGCATGAGCATGTCTGGATGCTGTGTGGCGCCCCGTTCGTGATACGGCGGCATACCCGGGTTCTTGGGAGGAGCCGTGCAAGCAGGGGACGCGCCGCGCACCAGCGTCTTGCTGGTGGATGACCAACCCGCCGACCTGATGGCCCTGGAGCGCCACCTGGAGCCATTCGCGCTGCACCTGGTGAAGGCCTGCTCGGGAGAGGAGGCCCTGCACCGCCTGGAGGACGAGGACTTCGCGCTCGTGCTCATGGACGTGCGGATGCCGGGCCTGGACGGATTCGAGACGGCCCGGCTGCTGCGCGAGCACGAGGCCCAGGGCCACGTGCCGCTCATCTTCCTGACGGGCTCGCCGCCCGAGGAGCACACGCTGGCGTACAAGAGCGGAGCGGTGGACTGGCTGCGCAAGCCGGTGGAGCCGGAGATTCTGCGGGCCAAGGTGCGCGTCTTCGTGGAGCTGCACCGCGAGCGCGAGGAGCTGCGGCGCCAGCAGACGGAGCTGCGGGAGCGGGAGCGGGAGGTGTTGGAGGAGCGCAGCCTGCGGGCCGAGGCGGAGCGCGAGCGGCTGGTGGTGGAGCTGCGCGAGGCGGTGCGCCTGCGCGACGAGTTCCTCTCCGTGGCGAGCCATGAGCTGAAGACGCCGCTGACGCCGCTGGCGCTGCGCCTGCAGTTGATGAAGAACGGGCTGCGCACGGACGCGCTGGACGTGGAGCGGCTGCGCGGGCACGTGGAGGTGGCGCACGGGCAGGTGCGGCGGATGGCCTCGCTGGTGGACAGCCTGCTGGACGCCACGCGCATCACCAGCGGCCGGCTCACCCTGCGCCGCGAGCGGGACGTGAACCTGGCGGCCATCGTGCGCGACGTGGCCGCCGGCTTCGAGACGCAGGCGGAGCGCGCGGGCTGCGCCATGGAGATAGAGGCGCCCGCCCGGGTGCTGGGCCCGTGGGACGTGCTGCGGCTGGAGCAGGTGGTGGCCAACCTGCTGTCCAACGCGCTCAAGTTCGGCGCCGGGGGGCCCGTGCAGGTGCGGCTGGCGGAGCAGGAGGGGTGGGCCCGGCTGACGGTGCGCGACGAGGGCATCGGCATGGACGAGGAGGTGCGCGCGCGCATCTTCGGCCGCTTCGAGCGGGGCGTGTCGGAGCGGCACTACGGGGGCCTGGGCCTGGGCCTCTTCATCACCCACGAGGTGCTGCGCGCCCTGGGCGGCCACATCTCCGTGGAGAGCACTCCGGGAGGGGGCTCCACCTTCACCGTCGAGCTGCCGTGCTCGTGTCCCGAGGAGGCTGGCGGAGGACCCCGCCATGATGCCTGAGACACCGGAGGCCCGCGGCCCCCGGCGGGTGCTCGTGGTGGATGACAGCGCGCCCGACCGGCTCATGGCCGTGCGCGCCCTCACCCGGGCCTTCCGCGGCCTCCAGGTGGACTGGGGCTCTACATCGTGCAGGAGATCGTCCACGCGCATGACGGGACCATCACGGTGACATCGGATGAGCGGGCGGGGACGACGTTCACGTTGCGGCTGCCGCGCCATGCGCTGACGCCGAGAGGCCCTGGCGGGTGAGCACCGGCCGCGAGGAGTGGTAGACCGCGAGCCCAGGAGGAGGAGACATGACACAGGCCTCGATTGGAGTGGGCGTGGCGCGGGTGGAGGTGGAGGTGACGATCTCCGCGCCGCGGGAGCGGGTGTGGAAGGCGCTGGTGGAGGAGACGGGCCAGTGGTGGCCGAGGGACTTCTACGTGGGGCGGGAGCCGAAGGGCTTCATCCTCGAGGCGCGTCCGGGAGGACGGGTGTACGAGGACTGGGGAGGGGACGCGGGGGCGCTCTGGTACACGGTGCTGGTGGTGGAGCCGCCGGCGGTGTTGGAGCTGGCGGGGCACCTCACTCCGGCGTTCGGCGGGCCGGCGACGACGACGGCACGGCTGACGTTGAAGGAGCAGGGAGACACGACGGTGGTGCGTGTGGAGGACGCGGTCTTCGGGCGCGTGGACGAGAACACGAGTCCGAGGCTGCGCGAGGGCTGGCGCACGCTGATGGGAAGCGGAGGCCTGAAGGCCCACGTGGAAAAGCAGACACCGTAGAAGAGAAGCCGTGGAACCCACGCCCCCTGTGACACGAGAGAGAAGGGCCGGTAACGCAGTGGCCACTGGACCTTCTTCATACGTCGCAGCGTAACAGGTCGTCCTGGATGCGACATCTGCTAGGGTTGACTCTGGAGGTATTCCACCCTGGCACGACTCCTACCGTGGTTCTCGCTCGTTCTCCTTCTGACGGGAACGGCAGCAGCAGCGCAGCCCCAGCCCCCCGTCCGCGAGCCACAGCAACGGCAAGTCGTCGTCCCCAGTGGCCCCCATGAGCCGGCGCCGGAGGTGCACGTGGCGGCGAACGTCGCCACGACCCTCGTCTTCGACGCCCCCATCGATCGGGCCTCGGTTGAAGTGCCGGAGCGCGCGACACGCTTCCGGTTGGTGGATCCGGGCGAGCGCACCCTCTTCCTCGAGCCACTCGTCGCGCCCGAGGATGGGGAGCGGCTGGTTGTACGGGTGCGATACAAGGACAGCGGTCCCCCGGTGTACGCCACCGTCGCCCTCGTCTCCCACCCCGTGCTGGTGGACACCCGGGTGAATGTGGTGCGGCGCCCGCGCACCGTCGAGGCGTTGGAGGCGGCGCTGGCGGAGAAGGAGGCGGAGCTCGCGGCGCTCAAGGTCGTGAATGGGCCTTCGGGCTTCGTGTTCTCAGGCCGGCTCACCTTGGCTGGCGTGAAGGCCCGCCCCTTCGAGGGGTCCTCCACCGCCACTCAGAGCGGGCTGAAAGTGGCGGGGGGCCAGGGGTATCGCGCTGGGCTTTGGGCACTCGCCGTCGTCCGTGTGCACAACCTCCCGGGGGAGAAGCCCTGGGCGCCACAGGAGGCGCGGCTCAGCTTGGCGGACGGAACCCGGGTGAAGGTGCGCTCCGTGGACATGAACAAGGTGCAACTCTTGTCCGGTGAGGAGGGCCTCGTGGCGGTGGAGACGGAGGCCCCCTTCTGGACGATGGACAACGTCCTCCGCCTGGAGCTGCTCGACAAGAGCGGCGGCCGGCACCTCTCCATTCCCAATGTGCAACTGTAGGAGCGCTGGCTCATGACGGAAGCCCTGCACCCAGACCACCTCAAACCCGGCGATATGGTGGGGCCCTGGCTCATCGTCGCGGTGCTGGGCCGTGGAGGCTCCTCCCGCGTCTTCAAGGTGGAGCGTGACGGCCAGCCGTACTCCATGAAAATGGGGCTGCTTCCCCTCAACCCATCCACGGAGGCGCTCACGGAAGCGCAGTACGTGGAGGAGACGAGCGCCTGGCGGCGCCTGGCGCGCGAGGCATCAGCCCTCTTCACCTACTCCTCCCACCCCAACCTGCTGCGCGTGTACGCGGTGGACTTCTGGCCCCATCCCACCCAGGGCTA